>JBDKHH010000130.1:0-5093 GCA_039797785.1 Bacteroidota bacterium
CTAAAGAAGTATGGAAAATCGCAACTCCATATGATGTTGAAAGTGCACCTGTAAATGAAGATTTTAATCAAGATGGAACACAAGATGTTTTTTTCACAGTTGAAAACAATGGTTTTTATGCCTTAAATGGAATTGATGGTTCAATTATTTGGCAACGTGATTCCGTTTCAGCGCATCGCGGAAATCCAAAAGCCCAGTTGGTTGATATAAATAATGATGGTGTGAAAGACATTGTTTCCTCTATGAGTGGTACTCCAATGTCTGATAAAATTGATGGATTCAAAATGGCTCATTATGGTGATTATCATTGGGCATTAGATGGAAAAACTGGCGCAACACTTTGGGCAATTCCCTCAGGCGCAGGAATACACAACTCACCGTATTTATATGACTACAACGGTCAAAAAAGATTGGCCTTAATTGATTGCTACGGGCAATTTCATACCGCTGATTTGAATGGAACTATTTTAAGTTTCGGTGAATTTGGATATGGGTATTTTTGTTCGCCAGTTATGTCAAACGATAAACATTTAATTCTAGGTGATTATTCCATTTTATACGATGACGAACATTTAGTATTTGATTCAATTTCAGGTGTACATTATTTATCGAATTCAACCTCAAATTCTTTAAAAATAGAAGGAAGATTAAGTGCAACAACAATACTTGCAGATGTATTAGGATTGGGCTACCAACAAGCAATTGGTGTTACGGAAGAGGGAATTTTGTTTATTATGAAAACAGATGGAACACCTTTGAAAACGCTAAAAATCAATAAAGGTGCAGAAGCAAGTGTTTTTGTGCAAGATATTGATGGCGATGGAAAACTAGAAATACTAGTATCCGAACTTGATGGTAAATTCTATTGCTACGGAACACAATCAAAAGGAAAGATAGAAAAAGGTAGTTTTTAAGTATTCCACGCACCAAGCACTTTGCTTAATTTCAACTATCGCTTGAACATCGCGTAGTGAATGCATTCCTTTGTCCGAATGTTTTATCGTCTTAAAGTCTGCCAAAAGTTTTCGGCATCTTCTAGTCGTAAATTTTTTATGTCTTTCGTCTTAATGTCCTAAAGTATCACTCAACAATTACAACCAAATACTTCGAAATTTTCCAGAAATCGTTTGGATTGATAATCTTGATTTTCGTGTTTTTACCAACACTGACCAAGTTGTATGAACTAGAAGGATGATCGGTAACAAACTTCAATTCAGAACCTTCAATAAATATTTCTTTTTCTTGCGTCAAATCGATTTTTGAGAAATATTTTTGATTGAAATTATCCATCAATTTGATTTTCTTTCCAATTCCAATAAATCCATTTTTACGATCAATCACTTGGTTTTTCACCAATTCTTCTTCTGTTCCGTACGAATAGTAAACCGTATTCAATTCATCGGTTAATTCTTCAACCAACACAGCTTTTTCTTGGTACGCATCGAATAACTTTGAATAGGCTTTGTCCAATGAACCCAATTCCGCTTGCAACATTTCAATTTGTTCGTCTTTGGCTTTCATGCTTTTTACCAAATCCTCCACCATTGACTCAAGTTCTTTTACTTTTAAATTGCTGTCTTTCAGTTTTTTGTTCAATTGTTTCACTTTCTTAGCATTCTCTTCACGTAAGAAATTGATCTGTTTAATTTGATCCAAAATCCACTGTTTATCATCTTCTGATAATTCAGCATTCGTCGATTTTATGCGTAATTCATCTTTCTTCAATTCGATTGATTCCAAGTTCGATTGAATTTCCGTGTAAAACTCAAGCGACTCATTGATCATTTGATCTTTGGCCTCATTTTCTTTTTCCAATTGAGCGATTCTGGTTTCTAAATCAGCATTTCCGCCTGTTGAAGTTGTCTCTTTCGGATCGGACGTACATGCAGTTAAACAAAGGGCTGCAATTGAAAGTGCAATAATGGAACGCATATTGATGTTGTTTTGATTAGTGTAAATATAATTCAAATCTTATCTTTGAATTTAAATAATTTAAAATATGCGTTTAAGTAGCTTACTTTTTATTGCTTTTTTCTCATTTACAGCGGCTTTCAGTCAAGAAATTTCCTATAAACTTCGAATGACAAAACCCCAAAATCACTATTTCCAAGTGGAAATGAATTTGGTGGATTTTAAGCAAAGTGAATTGGTAGTAAAAATGCCTGTTTGGGCTCCAGGTTCTTACTTGGTACGCGAATTTTCAAAAAATGTCGATTTAGTAAAAGCATTCGATGAAAATGGAAAAGCTTTGACCGTTACAAAACAAACAAAAAATGCGTGGTCAATTACTCGTGGTTCAGCGAAGAAAGTGCGCGTGGAATATGAAGTGTATTCGTTTGAATTATCTGTTCGTACAAGCTTTTTGGATTTAACACATGGTTTCGTTAGCGGATCTGGTGTTTTCATGTATGTGGATGGTTTCAAGGATAAAAAAGGAACTTTGGAGATTTTTAAGCACGCTGATTTTAAACGCATCACAACGGCTCTAGAGAAAAATAGTGAAAGTGTTGCGAGCGATGGTTCAGAAGTCTTTAAATTCGATAATTATGACCAATTGGTTGATTGTCCGATTGAAATTGGAAACCATGAAGTGTTTGAATTCAAAGCTTCAGGCGTTCAACATACAGTTGCAATTTTCGGAGAAGGTAATTACTCTATTCCTCGTTTACAAACGGATATGGCAAAAGTGGTTGAAGCTGCAACATCTGTTGTTGGCGAAAATCCAAATAAAAAATACACCTTCATTATTCACAATGTCGTTGACGGACAAGGTGGATTAGAACATACAAACTCAACAACTTTAAGTGTGAATCGTTGGACCTATGCAGGTTCTGCTTACGTAGATTTCTTAACGCTTGTGGCGCATGAATATTTCCATTTGTGGAACGTAAAGCGCATTCGTCCAATCGAGTTAGGACCTTTCAACTACGACGAAGAAAACTATACAACGCTTTTATGGGTAATGGAAGGATGGACTTCTTACTACGAAGATTTAATTGTGCGAAGAGCCGGTTTCATCACACCAGAAGAATACATCAACCGCATGCAAGGAACAGTGAATTATGTGGAAGGATCTGTTGGTACACGTGTTCAACCAGTTGCGCATGCTAGTTTTGATGCGTGGGTAAAGGCATATCGTCCGAATGAAAATAGTGCGAATACAACGATGACGTATTATTCACGCGGTGGGATGTTGGCGGCACAATTGGATGCAAAAATCATTTCGAAATACAAAGGTGAAAAATCCTTGGATCATTTCTTGCGCGCACTTTACAACAAGTATTACAAAGAGTTGAACCGTGGTTTCTCTGAAAAAGAATTCAAGGATGAATTGTCGAAGTTTATGGGTGAAAACATGGATGAGTTTTTTGCTAAATATGTCGACGGAACAGAAGTAACACCTTTAAATGAAACATTTGGTTTATTGGGAATCAATGTGGAAAGCATAGCAAGCGCTAAACCATCTTTTGGAGCGAGTTTACGTGAAGATGGAGGAAAGGTAATCGTTCGCTCGATTCGATCTAATTCATCAGCTGAAAATGCTGGTTTAAGTGTGAATGACGAAATTATCGGTTGCAACGGATATCGTGTAGATCAAAAATCTTTCGATGATTTTGTGGCAGGATTATCAGCGGGAGATAAATTCTCGATTTTAATTTCGCGTGATGAAATTTTATTGGAACTTGAAGTTTCGATGGAAAATTACTTAAAACCGCAATATGTGTTCAAAGTAAACAATGGAGACGCTAAGAAAATGCAATTGCGCAATTATTGGTTAAGAACGATTTGATCACGTCAAACGCTCAATAATCGCTTCATGTTCAGGAAACATAGGTAGCAATTCTTCTTTCGTAAATAATTCGAAATCTGCAAAATCGAATCCTGGTGCAACAACACAGGAAACAAGTGAATAGCTATCATCGTGAAGAACGGATGATCCAAAAATTGTATTTTTAGGAACCAAAAATTGAGGTGTTTGTCCACCCTTAAAGTCCAAGCCAACGTGATTTTGTGTATGTCCATTTTCGTCCAAGGTATGAACAATCAATGGACTTCCAGCGTGATAAAACCACAATTCATCGCTTTTTATTCTGTGAAAACGAGAAACGTTTTTCGACGTCAGTAGAAAGTAAATTCCAGTCATCAATTGGCGTTCTGTTCCTGGTATTGTTTGTGCTGAACGATACGTTTCTTTGTAAAAACCACCTTCCGGATGTGGTAGCAATTCCAATTTTTCAACCCAAAAGGCAATCTCTTGTTCCATACTTATAAGATTGGACCGTTTTGAAATTGAACACCACTATTGCGAATATTAGGGAAGAAGTATTTGAAATCAATAGCAAGGTATGAACCATCTACTTTACCGATTGCAACTCGTTCATAACCTTGGTATTTGTATTGACCTACTAATTCAAAAACAGGAGCTAGAGGAATACGACCAGATCCTCCGATATAGAAAAATCCTTTTTTCTCTGTTCGAAACTCAAAACCAAAATTGGCATTTAATTCTGCAGAAACCTTTTTACGAACATAACCAGTGTGAGCAAAAGAAAAAGCACCTCCTGGCAACGTTATTACACCGATATCTGTTGGTTTAAACCCAATCGCTGGCCCAAGCGATGCATTCATGTAAAATTGTTCACTCAATTGAACGTACACCAAAATATTCAACGGAACATCATATTGGATAAAGCTCATTGAATTGGTCGCATAAACATTTGAATCTGCAACCGACATATCTAAATCGTAATTGCGTTGCGTAAAATTAATTCCTGTCTCAATAGCCAACAATTTAGTAAAACCAGCGCGAACAGTTCCTCCAAAAGAATAACCCACTTTTTGTGATATTGTGGTTGAAAACTCTTGATCTGAAATCGTTGTTATTGGCGTTCCAATGAATTTTGTTGGAAAAACGGGTCTGAATTGCAGACCGAAATACGATGGGAATTTCTCCTTTTTCTTTGTGTCTTGGGAAAAACTATTTCCAAAGATTAGAAGAAAGCAAAAAAGTAGTTTAATTTTCATTGTCATAACAACGCTAAGTAACTAATTTTATTTGGTGTATAATTGACTATTGATTAAACGGTTGTTAT
>JBDKHH010000131.1:0-4766 GCA_039797785.1 Bacteroidota bacterium
CTTGTGTTCGCTGCAAAGTCAGTTTACGCGTTTCCAATTCTGTTTGAGACTTATAACCGTCTTTGTACAATTTTTCAAAACGATGATATTGTTCTTCGGCAATCTTCAAGTTCAATTCTGATGTATGAAATTCAATACTGTCCGTTTTATACTTCAATTGGGTTTGAGACAACTTTAATTTAGCCTGTTGCAATTTTAATCTTCCTTGATCGATCAAGGCATCAACGCGAACATCTAAATTTCTAATTTTATCCGAATACGACACCACAGAAAGTTCCTTGTTTTTCAATTGTTGCTCGGTTCTTCCAATTAAATTCGGATCAAAATATTCATCCTTAATCTCGGAGATGTATAATATTGTGTCTCCCTTTTTTACGCGGTCACCATCTTTCACGAACCATTTTTCAACTTTTCCAGATATAACAGTATTTATTGTTTGAGGTTTTTGCTCAGGACGTAAGGTAGAAACCTTTCCCGTTGACTGAATATTCTGCGTCCAAGGAAGAAAAAGAATAATCAAAAGAATAATCAATAACGCATACATTGTACGTTTGATCTTTTTTGAAGTGCTTTTACTTTCTACTCGATTTATTGCTGTCAAGTTTTTTAAACTTAAACTGCTCTTATTATTTGGCGATAAATTTAACATACGATTGACTAGTTTAAAGTTTGTTGATTCGTTCCTTCTATGCGCGGTTTGCCGTTTTCGATATAAATTAAACTATCCGAAATTTTGTGTATTTCAGGATCATTACTCGCGAAAATGCGTGTTACACCTTTTAAAGAATTCAATTTTTCAAGAATTTGTTGCGTTTGAACGCTATTTAATCCTGCTGTTGGTTCATCTAACAATAATAAACGCGGCTGTTTTACAATCGAACGCAGTAAAAGGATTTTCACAACTACATCTCTTGGAATAAAATGTCCCTCACTGTCAATTGGTGTAGAATATTTTTCTGGCAGAGAATTAACGAATTCGCTTAACCCAATTTCTTCCGCAAAAGCTACAACCTGCTTCAAGCTGACGTCTTTTCTACCGAACTGAATGTTTTCAAAAATAGTGGCATTTATTAAATAATCATGTTCGAAAACGGTCCCTATTTGTTCGCGCAACTCAAATGAATTCAAATTCGCTTGAGGCACTTTATCAAAGGAAATGGAACCTTTTGCATTGTCACAAATTCCCGTTAATAAATAGAATAAAGCTGCATTAGAAGAACTCGAGTCTGAAACAAGACAAACCGTCTGATTTGCTTGAATATCGACTGTCAAATGATCTAACAATTTCTTTGGAGAGTAATGTGATTTAAAACTCAAATCTCTAATCGAAATGCACATTCCCGTTTCAGTCTGATTTTCCAAAATTTCACCTTCATGAACCTCTAAGGGAAGATCTGTCACTTGTCCAATTTTTTCGATTGCTGTGAAAACGTCGTAAATGACATCCAAACTTAAAATCAATTTCTCAACAGAAGAAAGCACAAGTAGAATAATGATTTCTGACGCAACGAATTGACCAATGTTCATTTGCTGGTTAATGACCAAAAATCCACCAACAATTAATAGTGTCAAAGCAATTAAAATCTTAAATGCAATTAGAAATGAATATTGCTGCATTAAAACTGTGAAATGTGTGTCACGAGCACCTAAATAATCATGCAAATGTTTGTTTGTTGTATCCATGTGCAAGCGTTCTTTTGAAGCCATTTTGAAACTTAAACGAGCACGAGAAACGTCATGCAGCCAATTCGCAATTTTGTATTTGTAAGATGATTCTTTCAAGCTCGACTGAAAACCTTTTTTAGCTGTTAGACGAACAATCACATACAATAAAACCACTAGGAAAAGACCGATAAAAATGAAAAAGCTATGATAAAAGGACAATAGAATTAGTCCGAACAATACTTGTAATGTTGCTGCTGTGAAATCAATCAATAATTTCGAAATTCCTTTTTGAATGGTCAAGGTATCAAAAAAGCGATTGGTCAATTCATTCGCGTTTAACTTCAACATTTCCAACAATTTCATTTGCGGAATTCGACCTGAAAATTCAAAAGCTGCTCGTGTAAAAACGCGTTGTTGCAAGTTCTCCGTAATTTTCATCTGATAAATATTCAATAAACCAGAGAAACCGATTGCACCAACTACTAATAGAACCAAAATAATCCAAGACGTACTAACTTGTCCAACTTGAATAAAGTTGATAATCATTTGAATTCCAAGTGGTAATCCCAATGACAGTATTCCACTAAAAACGGCAAAAATGTAAATATTCTTGATCTCTCTATAGTCGGGTTTTAATAAACCAATGAAGCGACTAAAAACCGATGTTGTTTGATTAACCATGTTGAATTGCTTTAAAAATCATGTCTTGATAAAATTGTTCTACGAAATCCACTTCGGAGCTCGAATTTGTTAATTTGGGTAGATGCTGACCGAAGAATCGCTGCTGATTACTTCCTTCGATAACTGTAGTGACCAACATATTTGGATACAGATAATTTGGATTTATTGTTTGGATCATTTGAACAACATTATTCACAACGGACTTGTAAACACTAAAAACTCCATCTTTGTTTTCACTATCTATTTCCTTTGTTAAAAACGCCTTCCAAGCTTCGTTGATGACAATTTCTTTCAAGAAAATCTCATTGGCTAAAACTTGTTCAGCTTGAGGATTTGGAATTGCTGTTAGAATATGAATTGCTTTCTTCAATTTTAACGTTGGATCTTGGATATTACTCGTTTCAAACAACATGCGCGTTGCGATGCAACTCCAATACCAATTGATTAAGTACAAAAGCAATTTGTGTTTACTTTCAAAATAGCGGTAAATTGAAGCTTCTGTTGTCGAAATCTTGGTCGCTAACTTTTTAAACGTAAACTTCTCGAAGCCTATTTCAATAATAAGTTCGATACTCTCGCTTAAAATTTTGTTACCAATTTCTGAAGATTGAGGATCTTTCAAATAGAGCTTTTCGTTGATCGGTAATTTTATGTTCTGAAAAAATGATTGCATAAAAATAGTATTTCATGCAAATTTAATAGTATTACTATCGTTTAGATATGTTTTACTATTTTTTTGTGATTTTTTAAGAAATCGTTTGATAGCAATTTATCTGAAAAATGAATCAATAGTCACTGAAATCAATTGGTTCAAAGAAATTCACGTCTCCAAATGCACATTTCTGATTCCCACAATCGTAAATGATAATTGGAAATTTTCGGACTTTTTCAGATTGAACCATACAGGTTTTACCTTGAGATTTGTGAGAAGCATCAAACCATTCAAATGTTGCTATTCCCCTATTTTCATCAACAATTCGAATTGCTAAAAAATAAGGTTCATTCAAGTAGTTTAACAATTCAAATTCACAAGCGTTAGAAGAAATGGTTGACACGGACATGATAAATTCCAAATCGCCATCAGAGCGCAGATTGTAAAGCAACGAATCTGTGAAAAACAATTCAGTATGCGCCATCCAATCACTTGGTCCATACAAACAGAACGCATTGTTGAATTGATAAAGATTTGTCCAATGTGAATTGATAAAAGGATGTTTAAAATGCTTGGTTTGAATTGAGAACTTCCCCTCCAATTCAAGTTGCATTTCTCTATAAAACTGAGTGAAAATAGTGGAATCGATTTGTGTTGGATTCAAATAATCATAACTTACAGCGGTCGTATCATGAGTATAATAGATGCTCCCAAATTCAGTTTGAACTAAAATACTATCCCGACGCGCTTGATATTCGATTTTATCATTTGATGGTTCAATCTGCGCATTCGCACTGAAAGGAAAAAACAAAAGAACAAGGAAATATTTCATTTATCAACGCTTTTGATACAGTTCAAGTACCTTTAAGTGATAGTCAAACGCTTTTTTCAAATCATCGTCTCCATAAGCAACATTTGACAGCATGATCAAACTCGTTTTCGTATTAGGAAAATAGTAATTCATAGACACAAATCCTGGAGCAAAACCCGTTTGTCCAAATTGCAATTGCTCATTTTTACCCGTAACAGTTATTCCATAACCATAAAGTGTTTCTCCAAATAAAGGATGATTTCGAACAGCACCTTGCTGTGGAGCCAGCATTAACTTTAACGTTTTCTTTTTCAGTACTTTTCCACCATATAAGCAGGTATTCCAACGTGCTAAATCCTCAACGGTAGAAATAAAAGAACCCGCGGCAGGATAGTTTTGAAATGAATTTATATCAATTTCTATTTTCTTGTTTTTTTCCGTATAGCCAATTGCTAAACTAGTAATTCCTTCACTTGCTGGATGTAAAGTGTTGATCATTCCGCACTTGTCAAATAACTCTTTGCTCAGAATTTCCAACTTTTTCCCTGTCGCACGTTCAGCAATTTTAGCCAAAAGGTCATAACCAATTTGTGAATAATTGAATTGGGTACCAGCCGGAAAAATGGATGGTTTATCCATGTCAACAATTCCATGCGTGTGTGTGAGCAATTGATGAATTGTCACTGAATCTGCCCATTTTTGTTTTAACTCGGGCATGTACCAACGAATAGGAACATGTAATTGCACATTGTTTCGTTCATATTCTTTTAAGATCAGAGCTGCAGTAAATTGTTTGCTGATTGAACCAATTACAAATTGATCCGTTAATTTCAAAGGTGATTTGGCTGTGAAATCTGAAAAACCTTGCACTTCGCTTAGAAGAACATTCTCATCAGAAACGCAATAAATAATTCCATTAAAAGGTGTGGCGGTTTTAATTTTCAGCAAGGAATCAAC
>JBDKHH010000132.1:0-5725 GCA_039797785.1 Bacteroidota bacterium
TCCGAACAGAGAAGTTAAGCCTGCTTGCGCTGATGGTACTGCCCTTTTGAGGGTGGGAGAGTAAGTCGACGCCGCTTTTTAAAACCCTTATCAGTCTTCTGGTAAGGGTTTTTTTGTGTACTTCAATATTGAAGTGTATCATTCTTTATATTTTCAGAAGAGTATAAGACGATTCCGTTTGTAAAACACAGATCTACTTGTTCTTCTTTTTATAATTGTTCATGGTTTTCAAGGTTTTATTTACTTTATTTGAAAAGAGATATGGCCTAAAACTGTATAATTGACTACTTTTGAACCTCAATATTGAACATGCAGAGTATTCTTATAAAATTAATTGATTCTTTCTATTTCATTTTTAAACGGTTTATGCCGTTAAAAACGTACCGTTATGCAGTTTGTGGTGGAGGTAATCTTGTGTTTGATTTAGTATTGTATTTTTTGTTTTATCATTACATCTTTCATAAAGAGGACGTGAATCTTCATTATTTCGTACTTAGTTCTCATATCGCCTCATTATTTTTTGTTTTTCCTATTACTTTTTTAACAGGATTTCTATTAAACAAATACATAACTTTTCAAGATTCAAATATACCGGGCAGAGTTCAGTTTGTAAGATATTTGATGGTGGCCTTAGGAGCAATTGGGTTAAGTTATCTGTGCATGAAGTTATTTGTAGACGTAATGAAGTTTTATCCCACGCCTTCAAGACTTATAACCACTGTAATCTCTGTAATATATAGTTATATATTACAAAGTACATTCAGCTTCGGTAGACGAAAGGAAAAAGAAGAATTTGAATAGTTTATTTGATCTGGATGCCTCTAGAAGAATATAATCCTGCCGATTGAGTTTTACTTTTGTCTAAACTAAAAAAGAATGTACTACCAACTCCGTATGTACTGCGGACAGAGATAGTTTGCCCATGTGATTCAATAATATGTTTACATATTGCTAGACCTAACCCAGAACCACCGTCATTTCGGTTACGACTTTTTTCAACACGATAAAAGCGTTCAAATAATCTAGGAAGATGAGCGGTTTCAATACCAGGTCCGTTGTCAGAGACTTCAGTAGTGATCATGTCGTCCATTAAATAGAATCGAACGATTGTTGTCCCGCCCTGGTTGCCATAAAAAATTGAATTGGATATTAAATTGGTTAGAACTTGAGCAATTTTACTTTTATCACCTATAACGAATTTGGATCCGTAATCTTTCGCAAAAGTTAATTTGATATTTTTCTCTTTAGCAATTATTTCCAAAGATTCAAAAACCTCTTTTGTCAATTCCACTATATCAAACGGTCTGAGTTCAAGTTTTAACGCATCCGCTTCAAGTTTAGTAATTTGATCTAAGTCTTCAATGATATTTACCATTCGATCTGTGGCTTTTGAAGCTCGTTCTAAAAATGATCTATTTACATTTTCGTCTTCTAAACCGCCGTCAAGCAATGTTAATATGTATCCTTGAATGGAAAATATAGGTGTTTTTAATTCATGAGCCAGATTACCAAGAAACTCGCGACGAAAGGCTTCCTGTTCTTTTAACTTGGAAATCTCTTTATTTCGTTCTTCTGTCCATAATTGGGTTTCTTTTTCTGCATTGGCAATTACGTCATCTGTGATTTTAAATTGTAAATCGTTTTCAGGAGTAATTTTTCCTTTGCGAATAGATTTATACAAAACTTTTAATCGATCGTTTATGAAGTATTTAATGAAAAAGTAAAAAACGCCGAATGATATTAAGCCTGTTGTAAAGGGTAATCCTATTAATACCCAAAAAGGAAAATTCATCACCTGTATATCGATGATGAATGTAATAATCAAGGTTAATACAACGATAATTGCACTACCTCCGATTAATAAATGTATTGGTTTTAAATTTTTCACTTTTCGCTGAAGGTATATCCGACTCCTTTTATTGTACGAATATAGTCATCTCCTAGCTTTTCTCGTAATTTTCTAATGTGAACATCAATTGTTCTTTCTCCAACTATTGTTTCATTACCCCAAACAATAGATAAAATTTGATCTCTTGTATAAACTTTACCTGGTCGGCTAGCTAACAATTCTAATAATTCAAATTCTTTTTTAGGTAGAAGAAGACTTATACCGTTCATTTCAACTTTGAATTTTTCGCGATCAATTTTTAATTTGGATTCAATCTGATCATTTGAATCGTTAACGGGTCTATCTAACCTTCTCAATAATGATTCAACCTTGCTGATTAATAAACGAGGACGAACAGGTTTTGATATGTAATCGTCTGCACCAGCTTCGAATCCTGCAATCTGAGAATAGTCTTCTGCACGTGATGTTAAAAAGGCTATGATGGGTTGAGTGATGTTTAAATCCTTACGGATAATTTGACACGTTTCAATTCCATCCATTTTGGGCATCATTACATCTAGAAGTATTAAAGATGGATGAATTTGTTGAACCATTTTCACTCCTTCTTCTCCGTTTGATGCACTGAATACTTTGTACCCTTCTTTTTTCAAATTATAAGTTAAAAACTCAATAATATCTGGCTCATCATCAATCAATAATAATGTGTGACCTTTGCTTGCTTGTTGCATAATTTGAAAACTTAAAAAAGGAGATTACTCACGGTTATGAGCAATCTCCTAAATTCATTGATATTATTTGTTAATCGCTAATTTGATAGTTTTAGCAACTGAATTTTCTGTTGAGATAACTACATTGTAGTATCCTGCTTTCAATGATGATGTATTCAAAGATTGAATGCTTTTACCTTCTAATAATGATGCATTTTCAGTATAAACGATTTTTCCTGAATTGTCTACAATTGATAAAGTAATGTTCGCATTTTCTTTCAAATTCAATTCAACATTTACATTGTCAGATGCTGGGTTCGGGAATAATTTCACTGAAGAGATTGATGTAATTTCTTCCAATCCAACAACTGTAATTACAACTTCGAAAGAATCAACTGATTCACAAGCACCGTTAGTAGCTGTTAAAGTAACAGTATACGTTCCAGCTGCTGAATATTCGTGAACTGGACTTGTTGATGTAGATGTATTTCCATCACCGAAATCCCAAGCATATGTTGAAGCTCCAACTGATGTGTTTGTGAATGTTGCTACAGTATCTACAGATGAAACAGTAGCAGAAGCAGCAAGACCGTAGTTTGCAACATCATAATTCTCGTTTTGCGGATCGAAATTTGACCAACAAGCCGTCCAATCGTTCGAACCATCAAAAGCTCCACGATATGTAGTTGTTTCAAAGAACGAATTGTTTAAGTTCGGTGCAGAGAAGCTTGCTCCTGTCAATGCTGGAGAACCAGCGCTTAATAAGAAGTTTGGATTCGTATAGTTTGTTGGAGCAATTGCTTGCAATCCTTGAGGCGTTGATAAAACTGAATTACCACCAGCGTTAAACCATGTAGCCATTCCAAATGACATAGATGTAGAATCTAATGGAGTTGGACATCCTGCAATAATATTGTTTTTAAACTGAAGAGTACCTGAAGTACAGTTGTTACTTGTAATTGTACCATCAATTTTCAAACCTACTGGGAATCCAGCGAAAATTGAATTGTATGTACAAGTTGAAGTACTTCTGCGCAAGTGTAAAGCTCTTTTAAAGTTTGAATTAAATCCATTACTGTTTTGTGTCGCCATTGGTCCGAAAACAGAAATGTTTGAGAAGATAGGTTTAGTAATTGGACCGTTTGTTGTTCCAGTTGCATCATTATCAGATTCAAATCCGTTTGATCCAGAGATATCCGCTACCATAGAATCACTAACCGCTACTGCAAATTGAATGCGACCACCAAAACCATAATCAGTATCAAACATGTCATCAACTGTTTTGTTAGCAATTAAGTGCTTACAGTTTACTGTTCCACCAAACCATTCGAAAGCATCATCACCACCGTAACTTACTTGAACGTATTCAATTGTAGTTCCTAAACCTACAGCTCCCATCGTCAAACCATTTGTTTCATTGTTAGGTTGAAAAGCCTTTCCAGCGAATTCAATACGAACGTATTTCAAAACACCTGAATTGTCATTTACATCCGTACCACCGTACAAACCTTTAACTGGGTCAATTCCACCTTCAGCTAAACGCTCACCAGCAGGATCATTTAAAGGAGCTTTACCACATAAAATAATACCACCCCAATCTCCTGGATTTCTGTTTCCTGCACTTTGATATGAAGTAAATACAATTGGTTGAGTTGCTGTTCCTTCAGCCATGATTTTTGAACCTCTTGTTACAACAAGCGCTGCCTCATTACCTTTAATAATTGTTCCAGGCTCAATTGTTAAAGTTGCATTGTTCGTTACGTAAATAAATCCACCTGTAAGTGTGTAAATGTTGTTTCTTGTCCAAGTAGTATTTGAAGTAATATCACTTGAAATTGTTACTTGTGCATTCAAGCTTAAAAAGCTGATAATTGCGAAAGCTGTTAATAGTAAATTTCTTTTCATTTTTAGTTTTAAAAAATTTTGACAGTATTTTCTGGGAAGCTGCCTCACCCATTTTAGACACACCAAAAGTAGGTTGATTGAATCGGGGGGAGGTTAGGGGTGAATTATTCTTAGTTTAAGAAATGATTAATAAAAAAAACCTCAATGTTAACATTGAGGTTTTTTCGAAGTTTTTAAATCTATCTTAGAACTTGTACGAGAATGAAATACTGAAATTTCTGCCGTATTTTATTCCTTGTATTACTTTATCTTCTTCCGCTTCATATTTTTTAGAGCGGTTAAAATCTTGGTAGAAAATCGCATTTTGATTAAAAATGTCACTAGCATTAATTTTGATTTCACCATTCTTGTTTTTGAAAACTGTTTTGGCAAGTTGTAAATCTAGCACTGTACGAGGGTTTTCGTAGATATCTTGGTATCCATTTGTTCCAACAAAGGCAATTCGACGACCAATTCTATTTACCAACAAACTTGCTCCAAATCCTTTGTCGTCATTTTGATAAACCAATCCTCCATTAATTAAATAAGGAGATTGACCTTGCATTGGGCGATATTTTTCTTCATCTGTTACAGCTGTTGCCACATTTGATAAATCAACAACTGATTTTACCAATGTTAAGTTTGTGTAAAAAGTGAAGTTGTCTAATGCATTTGAATTAAACAAAGAATCAATTTTACTCAACTTCGTACGATATTCTATTTCAATTCCATAATCTACTGCGTTTGCAACATTTCTAAACGTATACGTTCTTGAACCAGAACCACCAAAGAATACTGTGTTTTCAATAGGATTTTTAAAGTCTTTATAGAAAACTGACGTTGAAATGATTTGTCCACTACCAGGGAAAAATTCAAATCTCAAATCAACATTTGTGATATTAGCGGCTTCAAGCGTATCATTACCTACAACAGCAGATGATGTGTTGAAGTCATAGAAAGAGAACGGTGCAAGTTCACGGAAATCTGGTCGAGCTACAGTTCGAGAAACAGCACCTCTCAAATTTATTTTTTTATTCAATGCATATGTCAAGTTCAAAGAAGGTAAATAGCTCAATGTTGTATTGTCAATATTAATTGAATCACCACCATAAGTAATAGAACTTAATTTTTGTCTGAAATTTTCAACACGTAAACCATATACTGCTCTCAATTTAGACGTCAGTTTTTGATCAGTCATAATGTAGCCCGCATGTAAGTTTGTTGAAGCTGTATATGAATCAGATGGGTTTGTCGATTCTCCTAATTTGAAACCTTTAGCATTGAT
>JBDKHH010000133.1:0-5502 GCA_039797785.1 Bacteroidota bacterium
ATTGACGTCCTTTCAGATTTTATAATTTACGGTTTTCAGAGTTTGTTTGCCTTGGGGAATGAAGTCTGTAAGCCATTCGACGCAGAACGAAAAGGTATTTCACTTGGCGAAGCATGTGGAATCATATTAATGACCAATGAACGCGAAGAAGGCGTTTTTGCGGAATACATCGCTGGAGCTTCATCAAACGATGCCAATCATATTTCGGGTCCTTCACGAACTGGAGAAGGCTTGGTTAGAGCTGTTACGAAAACGCTTGAACGAGCTGGAATGGATAAAACAGAAATCGATTTTGTTTCGGCACATGGAACAGCGACAATTTACAACGATGAAATGGAAGCAATCGCTTTTAATCGTTTGGGATTGGAACAAACACCGTTGAACAGTTTGAAAGGTTATTTTGGTCACACCTTGGGTGCGGCTGGAATCATCGAACTACTTTCTTGCATGATTTCCATGGAGAAAAGCACCTTGATTAAGTCGTTGGGTTATCAGCAATGCGGAACAACACAAACCTTGGCGATTGTTGAGGAAAATCGTGAAAAGGAACTAACAACCATCTTGAAAACGGCTTCTGGCTTTGGTGGTGGAAATGCTTCATTAATTCTAAAAAAAGTACAATGAAGTTGATCGCACATAGTTACTTAAATCGGAAAGCAGCATTTTTAAATGGTGTCAAAGTTGCGCATGCGGATAGCGAGCAACCAAACGATTTTTTGAAGACATATTACAGAGAATTAACCATCGATTATCCAAAATTTCATAAAATGGATGCGCTTTCAAAAAGTGCTTTTCTGACAGATTATTTGCTGGAGCCGTTTTATGCAGATTTAGTGGATTTGGAAAATAAATTACAGCTGATATTTGCCAACAGCGATTCGAGTAAACAAACAGATTTGAAATACATTGATTCGTATGAAATCAATAACAATCCAAGTCCATCTTTATTCGTTTATACCTTGCCAAATATTTTAACTGGTGAAATCTCCATAAAACACAAATGGTATGGAGAAAATTGCTTTTTTATTCAACCCGCGTTTGATACCCAATTTTTTGCTGACCAAGCGATGTTTTCATTTTTGAGAGGAAATGACTACTGTTTGTGCGGTTGGGTTGAAATGAACGGAAGCGAAAATGAAGAGTGTTTTCTATTTTTACTGGAAAAATCAGCGGACACATTTGAAATTGAACAATTAACAACACTACTTAAATCCTATAGAAATGAGTGAATTAAAAGAAAACCTAAAAGCTCAAATTATTGAGCAATTGAATTTGGAAGATTTAACACCTTCTGATATTAAGAATGAAGCACCGTTGTTTGGTGACGAGGGATTGGGATTAGACTCAATCGATGCCTTGGAATTTATCGTTCTATTAGATGTGAATTACGGGATTAAAATCGCGGATCCATCGGATGCACGTGAGATCTTTCATTCAATTGATTCGCTAGCAAGTTTCATCGAAAGTCAAAAATAACACATGGATATTTTTATCACAGGTCTAGGTGTAATTTCGACCATTGGAAACAATGTTGATGAAATTTACGCGTCCCTTTTAGCTGAAAAAACAGGAATTCGTAAAGGAACACTCGACCATTCGATGAAATATCACGTGGGTGAAGTTCCGCTGTCGAATGAAGGTTTGATGGAACACTTTAAGCTCAAAACCAAAGGTTCTAGAACGGCACTTTTGGGAATGGTTGCTGCGAAAGAAGCGTTTCAAGGACATCAGTTAATGGATGAGGTTCGAACAGGATTGATTTCTGGGACTTCCGTTGGTGGAATGGATATTACCGAAGAGGAATACCGTAATTACCTGAAGACCGAGACCTTTGATGCTGAAAAGTACAAACATCATCCAAGTGGAACAACCACCGAACAAATGGCAGAAGAACTTGGAATTACTGGTTTTGTGAATACAATTTCTACCGCTTGCTCCTCTGCAGCCAACGCAATAATGATGGGCGCTCGACTGATTCGTTCAAATCAATTGGATCGTGTTGTGGTCGGAGGAACAGATAGTTTAACCCATTTTACCATTTCAGGTTTTAGATCACTCATGATTTTTGACCCAGAATGGTGTCGTCCGTTTGATGAAACCCGCAAAGGATTAAATTTAGGAGAAGGAGCAGGTTATATTGTATTGGAATCTGAAAAATCCTTGCAACTTACGGGGAAAACACCACTCGCAAAATTAACGGGTTGGAGCAATGCCTCAGATGCTTATCACCAAACAGCGTCATCACCAGAAGGAAATGGAGCAGTTTTGGCGATGACAAAAGCGCTTTCTGTGGCACACTTGCAACCAACAGATATTGATTACATCAATGCGCATGGAACGGCAACGCCAAACAACGATAGTTCTGAATCGAAAGCCTTTATAAAGGTATTTGAAGGAAAAGTTCCTCCTTTTAGTTCAACAAAAGCATATACAGGACATACACTTGCGGCGTGTGGTGGAATTGAAGCAGTAATTGCCGTTTTGAGTATCCAAAACAATGTGTTGTTTCCAAATTTGAATCACACAACGCCGATTGAAGAAACAGGATTGATTCCAGTGAAACAAATCACGCGAATTGAAAATGTGCGCCATGTTTTATCCAACTCCTTTGGGTTTGGTGGAAATAATTCAAGTTTAATTTTTTCAAAACTGTAGCCATGTATTATATTCACGCAATCCAATCGATGAACAATAGCGATGTTTTTAAGCAGGAAGACATCCATCAAAAATTGGTCGAAGTTTCTGAAAATCCAACGCTCGTAACGCCTGATTTTAAAACGTACATTGCACCAACTGCCTTGCGTCGCTTAAGTCCAATCTTACGAATGGGAATTACACTAGCGAAAGAAGTTCAAGCAGCGATAGATCAACCATTCGATGCGATTTCTGTGGGAACTGGTTTGGGCTGTTTAACAGATACAGAAAAATTTCTAAATGTAATTTATACGGTAGAAGGCGATGTGCTTTCTCCAACAGCTTTTATTCAATCAACACACAATACAATCGCTGGACAAATTTCCTTGGATTTAGGAAATCACTCTTACAACATGACTCACACCCAAAACAACTTGTCGTTTGAAATGGCATTAATTGATGGCATGTTGTGTTGTGAAGAAGGTTCGAAAAATGTATTAGTAGGTGCAGCAGACGAATCAATAGAGTTTTTGAACAAACTGAAACCAACCGTTTTTGATAGCGATACGCTGTTTACAACAAGTGCAACTTTTTTGGCGATTAGCACCGATAAAAAGGAAAGTTCAATTGCTATTCTAGCATGTAAAACAATAGCAAATGCAGCTGAAATTTCAGTTGAAACGAACGCTTTTCTCGCAGGTTTCGGTTTATCATTGGAGCAAATCAATTGCTTTGTTCTGAATACAAATGAATTGGAAACACTAGCAAATAGTGAAGTGTTTCACATCGATGATCAACTAGGATTTAATCAATCTTCATCTGCTTTTGCTGTGCATGTAGCACATGATTTTTTGAAAAGTTCAACGAACGAATTTGCACTAATTGTCAACCGAAGCAGCAACAACTATTTAGGTTTGATTCTCTTAAAAAATGACAAAACACACAATTAACACGCTGCTTTTCGCACTGAATGTTGGTGTTCTTGTTCTGTTTTTTAGATCAAGTGATCATTTTTTCCTATTTCTTTTCCTAGCATTTGGCTTCTTTTTTCTTGTTTTGAGCGCTGGCGTTTTGTTTTTGCGTTTCAATTATTTCATGAAGTCAATCGTTACAATCTATAAACCAGCGGTATTATTGACCTTCGACGATGGTCCAAATCCAGAAACGACACCAATGATTTTGGATACCTTAAAAAAACACGAGGTGAAAGCCATCTTTTTTGTGATTGGAAAAAAAGCACTCGCACATCCTGAAATTGTGCAACGCATGCTTCACGAAGGTCATCGAATTGGCAACCATACTTTTTCGCATCATCCAATGTTTGCCTTGTTGAGTGGGAAAAAAGTGAAAAACGAAATACAACAGTTACAAACAGTTTTGGATAGTCATGCAGTTCAAACCGAACTATTTCGACCGCCAATTGGTTATTCAAATCCAATCATTGCAAGAGTTGTAAAGGATTTGGGTGTAAAAGTGATTGGTTGGAACCAGCGTTCGTACGATACAGTTGTAAAAAATCCCATGAAATTAGCCAAGCGTTTAGTACGACTTTCAAAACCGGGAAGTATCATCTTGTTGCACGACAATTTAGTTCAATCTAGAGATTCACTCGACAGCTATCTTAGCGAAGCCAAAGAAAAAGGCATTATCTTTGCCAATGAGCAACACTTAATAAGAATAACGAATGAAATTAATTAGCAGTTTAGTAGTTCTTCTTTTGCTTTCACTTCACGTGTCGGGGCAAGAGTTTAAAAAAATGAGTGATGCGGCGAAGTGTAAAACAGCCATTCAAAAAAAGCAAAACACGATTAAATCATTGACGGCTGATTTTAAAGAAACGGTTTATTCCGAAATGTTCGATGATGCGCAGAAAGCAACGGGCAAATTGAGCTACAAAAAATCCAATAAAATTCGTTGGGAACATACGAGTCCCACAAAAAAGATCTTATTGATTGATGGAAGCAAAGTCAAATACAGTGAGAACGGGAAAGAAGTAAAAAACCCAACATCAAAAGCGGTTGTAAAGAAAATACAAGACTTAATGGTGAAAATGCTCTCTGGAAGCTTTTTGGATGGTAAAGATTTTGCGATTACCTATTACGAAAACACTACGCAATATAAGTTGGTTTTGAAACCAAATTCAGAGCGCTTATCGAAATACATTGAATCAATTGTGTTGTTTTTTGACAAAAAAGATTGCCTGTTAAAGGAAATGAGTTTAGTGGAAAGTGAAGATGAAAAGATCGTTTACACTTTTAGCAATGCGCAGGTGAACCCAACAATTAATGATACTAAATTTACAAGTTTCTGATGATTTTAAACGATACATTTTATACCGTTACTGAGCTAACGAAAGGTGAAAACGCAGTAGATGCAACCATCAAATTGAATGCATCTCATGCCATTTTTGAAGGTCATTTTCCAAACAATCCTGTAACACCAGGTGTTGTGGAAATGGAAATTGTGAAAGAAATTCTTTCGCTAGGCTTAGAGAAACCGCTTAAAATGAAAACAATGTCTTCGTGTAAGTTTTTAGCGGTATTGAATCCAATCAACGTAGAAAACGTTTATGTGAAAATCAGTTTAACCGAGATGGATGATACGTTTGTGCGTATTTCAGGACAACTTGCTGATGATACTACTTCATTTTTAAAGATAGCGGCAACCTACACTATTCTTTAACAGGATTTTTCCGAAAGATTGTCAATAAACCAAATGTGACAATAAATCCAGCGATAAAAGCAAAAACGCTTAATAAAATTGCACCAACGAAATATTGGTAAATATTGCTTTGCACTTCTTTGCTCGAAAAGTCAAGCACACTGGAATAATGCACTTCTCCAGAAACAAATAGTTGACCCGTTAGCA
>JBDKHH010000134.1:0-3679 GCA_039797785.1 Bacteroidota bacterium
GATGACGTTCAATTTGGACAATGCGATTTCAGTTGTCAACGATAAATACAACGAACGCCCATACAATTTGGCGGGTGATTTAGATTTTATTACAACGGATACAAACAACGAAGTAATAGAAACGATTAGTGAAACGCCAAAATCACAGTCTTATTCAAGAGAGTACATTGTGGGATGTTTTGGAAGCGAAGAAAACGCTAATAAATTGATTCAATCGTTGAAACAAAAAGGAATCAATGCTTACATTCTTGATGTAACAAATGGTCTTCACCGTATCAGTGCAGGAGGAGCGAACTCAGAAGCGGAACTACAAACTGTAATTTCAAACGTTCAAGCTGCTGGTCAACAAGGTTGGATTCTTAAAAAATAACCATTCATTCTTTCTTTAAAGGCATTCATCCTACTTTGGCACAAGTTTGGATGATTTCGATTATCTTTACTTTTCTAAAATTAAAAACGATGAAAAAACTATTTTTCTCTTTCCTATTCTTAGGAATGTCAACTGTGAGTATAGCGCAATTTGGCTATTCAGAACCAGTTAAAAATGCTGAAGGAAGTGAATATCAATTTACGAAAGTTGCCCACTTAGACGCAACACCTGTTCAATCTCAAGGAATGACAGGAACATGTTGGAGTTTTTCAGCCCTTTCATATTTCGAATCAGAGTTAATCCGTAAAGGAAATAAAACACCAGATATTTTATCTGAAATGTTTATTGTGCGCAAAGCGTATGAAAGCAAAGCAGAAAAATTTATCCGTATGGATGGAAAAATCAACTTCTCAGAAGGTGGTGCTTTTCACGACATTCCTTTTGTAATCCGTAATTATGGAATTGTTCCATTAGAAGTGTATTCAGGATTGAATTACGGTTCTGAAACGCATGATCACAGCGAATTGTTTGCAGTATTGAATGGTGCAATGCAAGGGTTACTTTCAAACATGCAAAATTCTCATGGTGCGCCATTGACAACTTCTTGGATGACGGCGATGAATGGAATTTTAGATGCGTATTTAGGAAAAGACGTGAAAGAATTCGAATTCAAAGGGAAAAAATATACACCTGTTTCGTATGCAAAAGCAATTGGTTTGAACATGGATGAGTACGTTTCATTAACATCGTTCACAAACCATACAATGTATCAAAAATGTATGTTAGCAATTCCAGATAACTGGGCTTGGGGAGAAAGCTACAATGTTGGTTTACAAGAATTATTTGACGCAACAGAATACGCTTTGAAAAATGGTTACACACTTGCTTGGGGAGCTGATGTTTCTGAAAAAGGATTCAGTTTCAAAAATGGTTTGGCAATTGTACCTGAAGATCCTTCAACGATCGATGTGAAAGGAAAAGACAATAAAAACTTCTCTGATGCAGGAGCAGATAAAGCATCAAATGCATTTGTAACTCCAATGAAAGAGTTGGAAATAACTCCTGAATTACGTCAAATGGGTTATGATCAAAAAACAACTACAGATGATCATGGAATGCACATCGTTGGTTTGTATAAAGATCAAAATGGTACACGTTATTTATTGGTGAAAAACTCTTGGGGAACAGGAAACTATCCGAAAGGCTATTTGTATGTTTCTGAGAACTATTTCAAACACAAAACAATTAATGTTTACGTTCACAAAGATGGTGTAATGCCAACATTAAAAAAGAAACTAAATTTATAATTGATTGAAATTTAAGGGTTAAACTAGTTTTTGTTGTTAAAAAATCGTAGATTTAATAAAACAAAAACGGCTACAATGGAACGTTTAACCCCCGCAGAAGAGCAAGTGATGTTGAAGTTATGGCAACTTCAAAAAGCGGCTGTAAAGGAAATACAAGAATTGTATAAAAACCCGAAACCCGCATATAATACAACATCTACAATTGTTAGGATACTTGAACGAAAGAAATTCATCAAGCATCAATCTGTTGGAAGAGGGTACATTTACACACCAAAAGTAACGCGTGAAAAGTACCGTGAATATTTAGTCAAACACCTCTTAGACAATTACTATGATGGTGATAAACAGGAGTTAAAATCTGCTATATAAAGAAAAAAGTCGCTGAAAAGCGACTTTTTTTATGACGTTAAGTAGTGAATTTGTTAATTTTTTGTCACGAGTGCTGTTGCAAATGCACGTGCTTCTGCATCGCTTTTTACAAAATCTTCGTAAACTGGATGTTGAACAACGGGAACATTCATCATTGTAGCCTCATTGATGTTAGCGATGTCTAAGAATCCAATCTGATCATTTAAAAAGGCTTCAACGGCAATTTCATTTGCAGCATTTAAGGCACAAGCAGCTGTTCCACCCATTTCCATGGCGCGATAGGCCAAATCCAAATTTTTGAAGACTGTACGATCCGGTTTCTCGAATGTCAATTGTGGATAGTCCATAAAATTGAAACGTGGAAAATCTGTTTTAAAACGTGCAGGAAAAGTCAACGCGAATTGAATCGGTAATTTCATATCTGGTAAGCCCATTTGAGCTTTCATGCTTCCATCCTCAAATTGTACCAATGAATGTACAATCGATTGCGGATGCACTATCACGTCAATTTCATCTGGCGTCAAATTAAACAACCATTTTGCTTCAATCACTTCCAATCCTTTGTTCATCAGAGAAGCAGAATCTATCGTAATTTTCGCGCCCATTGTCCAATTTGGATGCTTCAATGCTTGTTCTTTCTTTACATCTTTTAGCTGCTCTAATGTCCAACCGCGGAAAGGTCCACCCGATGCAGTTAAATAGATTTTCTCAATTTTATTTTGGTATTCACCCACCAAGCATTGAAAGATGGCAGAATGTTCTGAATCTACAGGATAAATATTAACGCCGTTTTCTTTTGCTAAACGTGTTACCAATTCTCCAGCCACCACCAATGTTTCTTTATTGGCTAAGGCAATCGTTTTTTTGGCTTCTATTGCGCGTAACGTTGGTTTCAAACCAGCGTATCCAACCAATGCTGTTAAAACAGTATGAACTTCATTCGATTCAACAACTTGACACAAGGATTCAGCGCCAGCATATACGTGCACATCTTCATCAATCAAGGCCGTTTTTACTTTGTCGTAAAGACTTTCTTCTGTAATGACAACCGTGTTCGGTTTATATTTCAGCGCTTGTTCAATCAGTAAATCAGCGTTTTTACCTGCTGTGATGACTTGCAAATCAAAATAATCGGGATACGCTTCAATTACATCTAATGCCTGTGTTCCAATTGATCCAGTTGATCCAAGTATTGCAATTCCTTTCTTTTGATTCATAGCTTCAAAATTACGATTTTCTCTCTTTATCTTTCATTTTTAGTGTAACCAATTCTAAGTTTTTAGCTTATACATTCCAACTAAATTATTCAGATGAAAACACTCCTTACCATTGGTATTCTCGCCTATTGTTCTGTTTCAAGTGCACAATTGTTTGATTTCTCAAACGCTCAATACACAATGAATAGAACCTTTTATTCGAACGGAAATCCTGAAAACGAATATTTCTATAGCTTACTAAGTGATAACAAATCAGAGATTCTTGCTAGAGAACATGTGAAATCGTTGAAATGTTCTGTTTTGAATAAAAAAGGAAAAGAAACGTATGCCTATGACTTAGCCTTCAACACAAAAGGAAAACTACTTTCGCGCCAAACAGATAAATCTAAAACGAATTACGAATATGTCAATGATAC
>JBDKHH010000135.1:0-7897 GCA_039797785.1 Bacteroidota bacterium
GAAAATAACACAAAGCACTTGTAAGCAATATAGCGTATAGATTTGTTTTCATCGTTTTTCGTATTATTGATTAACGTACTAAAGTGAGATTTCCAGATTCAATTACTGTTGAACCATCAAAAAGTGTTACGACTAATTTGTAGGCAAATACACCCGGATTCAATGGCTTGTCTTTGTAATTACCATCCCAGCAAATTTGTGGATCTGTTGTTTCAAAGACTTTTTCTCCCCAACGATTATAAATGGCATAATTCAGTTCAGAAATACAGTTTCCATAAATACATAAGGTGTTATTCGCTGATGGACCTGTACCATTTGGAGAGAATACTGTTGGTACAAAAATATCTCCACAAACTTGAGTCACATATATCGTGATTGTATCAGCTCCGAAACAACCAGAACCATCTGTTGCATTCACAATATAGGTTGTTGTGCTCGATGGTGTTGCGATTGGATCTGGACATGTTGCACAGCTTAATCCTGTTGCTGGAGTCCAAGTATAACTTGTTCCGCCAGTTACATCCAATTGAACATTTTCTCCTTGAAGGATACTTGCTGAACTAGGCGTAATTTGAACAGCTAAACTTCCAACTGTTTCTATAGTATAATTTTCAGTGAGACTACATCCATTTTGATCCGTCACTGTAACGCCATAATTACCATTTGCTAAAGCATTTATGGCTGAACTTGTTTCACCATTTGGTGTCCAAGCATACGTATATGCACCTGTTCCGCCTGTTACAGCTAAGGTTATTGCTCCATCGTTGCTGCCGCAACTAGCATCCGTGATTGTTTCAGTTATAACAAGTTGTGTTGCTTGACCAATAATTACACTTAATGCTCCAATACAACCTGTATTATCTGTTACTGCAACAGAATACGTCCCAGCGCTTAAGTTTGATGCTGTGGCTCCTGAACCTCCAGTTGGCGTCCAAGCGTATGTGTATGGAGCAGTTCCTCCTGTTTGTGTTACTGTAGCAGAACCATCATTCCCTCCGAAACATGTTGCATCAGAAGAAGATTGTAACGTTACCGTTGGTCCACCAATCGAAGGTATTGAAACAGATATTGTTTCAGAGCAGTTTGAGTTATCGTCAACTGTTACAGTGTACACGCCACTTGTTAATGAACTTGCTGAAGCACCAGTTCCACCAGATGGTGACCAAGAATAAGAATATCCACCAGTTCCACCTGTAGCATTCACGGTTGCACTTCCATTTGCTGCGCCGCATGCTGAACCAACAATGTTGCTGCTTGATAAGGAAATTGCTGTTGGTTCTGTGATTGTAACAGTAGTTGAATTTGAACAACCACCTGCATCTTGTACAGTTATAGTATATGTTCCAGCAGACAATGCGTTTTGTGTAGTTCCTGTTAATCCACCTGGAGCCCAAGAGTACGTTAATGCTCCTGAACCACCACTTCCTGATACAACAGCTTCACCGTCGTTTGCACCATTACACGAAATATTTTGTGATGAAACCAATGAAATTGAAGGTCCACCATTTGAGTTTACAGTAGCAGAAGCGGTTGCTTGACATCCGTTCGCATCTGTTACGGTCACAGTGTATGTTCCAGCTGCAAGATTGGTAGCAGTAGCTCCTGTTCCACCAGATGGTGACCAAGAATATGTATATCCTGTTGTTCCGCCTGAAGGAGTAGCAGTTGCTGTTCCTGTTGAAGCGCCACAGTTTGTGTTTGTAGCAGAAGCTGTTGTACTTAGCGCACTTGCTGGTTGAGTAATTGTAACTGTAGTTGAGTTCGAACAACCACCAGCATCTTGAACTGTTATCGTGTACGTTCCTGCCGCCAAGGTGTTTTGTGAAGTTCCTGTTAAACCACCAGGTGTCCAAGTGTAGGTTAATGCACCTGAACCACCACTGCCTGAAACAACAGCTTCACCATCATTCGTACCGAAACACGATACGTTTTGTGATGAAACCAAGGAAATTGTAGGTCCACCATTTGCATTTACAGTTGCAGAAGCGGTTGCTTGACATCCGTTCGCATCAGTTACGGTCACGCTGTATGTTCCAGCGGCAAGATTGGTAGCAGTGGCGCCAGTTCCACCAGATGGTGACCAAGAATATAAATAACCTGTTGTTCCACCTGAAGGTGTAGCGGTTGCTGTTCCTGTTGAAGCGCCACAGTTTGTGTTTGTCGCAGAAGCTGTTGCACTTAGCGCACTTGCTGGTTGCGTAATTGTAACTGTTGTTGAACCAGGACATGAATTGGCATCTGTTACAGAAACAGTATACGTTCCTGCTGCTAAATTCGTTTGTGTTGCTCCCGACAAAGTTCCTGGGTTCCACGTATAAGTATAAGGTGCTAGTCCACCAGATGCAGAAACCGTCGCTGAACCCGTTGAATTTCCGAAACAAGCAACATTTGTTTGAGCACTTGTCGATAGTGTTATTGTTGGACAAGGGTTCGTTACACATGCCACTACAGTTGCAGGATCAAATGCGTAAATTGTTCCTGAACCATCCGTGATTTGAATTTGCGTTGTCACTGGTGGTGTAACGGTAGTATTGGTTGCAAAAGTTGACCAATAAGCAGGTGTGTTGCAACTTGTAACTGGTACAGCACCGTTTAAACATGTTCCAAAAAACCAAGTGTATCCACAAGAAGTACATTGAGTTTGATTTGTAATTGGCGAATTAACTGCTGGCATGTATTGCGCCCACGTATATGGTCCAACACCTCCTGAAACTGTAAGATCTCCATTTGTTTCTTCACAAACAGAAAGAGAGGTACATGAACTAACTACAATCGTAATTGATTCAGAGCCACAAGGCAATGTGTACGTAATTGTATGTGTTCCAGGTCCAGCAACAGATGGTGAGAATAAACCTGTTGTTGCATTAACACCAGGACCACTGAATGTTCCTCCTGCAGTTGCTACTGTTAGTGTAAATGGTGCATCAGTTGCGCAAAGGGATTGTGGTTGACAAATTGTTGCATCACAACATGTAATTGTAATTGGCGCACAAGCACTCGCAGCAAACGATTGAACGCCTCCAGAGCGAGTTGAACTGCTGCTATTTCCTGTTCCACCACATGCAACTACTTCACCGGCAGAGTTTACACGAACATCATATACAATGAAAGTTGTTGGGTAAAAAGCTTGCTGAACAAGGCTTGAATTGAATTTGTATACTCCCGTTTTGGATCCTACATAAACATTTCCACAGTTATCAATATCGATACCGGCATTTTCAGTAACGTTGTCACTTAAGAATGGTGTCGACATTACACCACCTGGAATTGTAACACTTGCGATAATTGCAAAAGTTGAAAGTGAACGTTTCTGAAGCTGATTTCCTTTATGGGTATACAAGAAGTTCGCATCGGCGCGTAGAACTTTAATACCTGTATTGTTAACACGGAAATTTTCACTTTTATATCCCCAATTAACCCCGTGATCTGCTAAAGTAAGTGCTGCATTCGAGCCACAAAGATTTAAATCATCATTAATATAACCAATGGTATCCAAGGTAACGAAGTAATATTTTCCGCTTGGTGATGAGGTTAAGGCACGAACTTCTTGAATTTGTGGAGGAATAGCAAAAGTATTTCCCGAAGCAGTTACTTGAACGGATGAATTAATATTTCCATTGGCCATGTTGACATCATAGATTCGTCCATGAATGTCTAAGACACCACCTGATCCTCCGATTAGCAATTTAGTTTGATCACAGTTGAAGGTAATGTTCCAAAACTCTGTACTTAATTGACCACCAGATGGACTACCATTGTTCCAAACAACCGTTCCTGCAGTATTTACTTTTTCAATCGCATAATACGTTCCATTTGTAACATACGTGTTACCAGCGTCATCTGTTGCCATTGTCCCAAGCCATGAAGTAGTATCGTATGGCGTGCTGTGTGTCCATAATAATGCGCCAGCGGAACTGTATTTTTTCAATTGTAGTGGCATAATTCCACCGATAATATAGACGTTTCCGGCAGCATCTGTATCAAGTTCCCAAACACAATCCCAATTATCAGGAAAAGTTGGTGTTTGTACCCAAGGGTCAATAATTAGTGTGCGATTTTGATCATAATTAGCTAAATCAAATGAAACTGTTTTTCCAGTTAATCGATACGAAGATTGAATAGTTTCATTGGATTGGTTTTCATAAAATGAAAGTGGAGAATGATCGGTAATGTCACCAAATAGTGTTGAAATAATCAATTCATTATTGACCAAACGTACCTCACGGTCATAACTCATTTTAATTTGAGATAAATCCGCTCCTGGACGAACAATAAAAGCATATTTTACTCCAATTACAGGGTGAATGGTATATTCTACATCGATATTTGGGTAAACATTGCGATAAATTAATTTTTCATACCCTTTGGCAAAATTTACACTTTGATGTTGCTTATTTTCATCATTGTAACTATACGAATGATAATCACTTTGAACGCCTATTCCTTCAATTTTACAATCTACCGAAACTGCGCCCCAAGAAAGATTCACTTCATCTGTTCGCACCATGTATTTTCCAGCCAATCGCTCATTTTGCTTGTGTTCAGCAAAGGTTTTGACAGGTGAATTCATTATGGCTTCTCGCTCTTCACGTGATTTCTTTTTAATTTCAAGAAAACTATAGGAAACACCCTTTTCTCCGAAGAAAATTCTGGTCGAACCAAAATCAATGGCATATTTAATATCGCCTGTTAGATCATTGGCCTCATTGTCAAATTGACCAAGGTTTTCGATAAAGACTTTGCTTTTTGAAAAATCTGCTTTCCAGTCACCAACATTTTGGGTAAATGCCTGATGTGCGAAAAACGTGAAAATTGAAAGTAATACGAATTGTTTCATTCTATGTGATTTGAAAAATGGAAGAATAACAACTACTCCCATTTTTCGGAATCACGTAATAAAGAAATGTAGTAGTAAGTTATTCTGATGTATAACTACCACAAATTTAAGGCAATGGAATCATTGATTTTGAGGTGCTACCCCCTCAATCGATGGTAAGTGTTAATTTTAACAATTAAACCAGCGATTTCCCTGTCATCTCAATAGGTGCTGCAATACCCAATCTTCTCAAAATCGTCGGTGCAACATCTGCTAAAATGCCATGATTCAATTCAAGTCCTTTCTCGTTACTTACTAAAACAACTGGAACAGGATTTAATGAATGCGCTGTATTTGGTGTTCCATCTGGATTAATGGCAAAATCTGCATTACCATGATCGGCAATTACAAGGAATTCATAATTCTTTTCTAATCCAGCAGTGACAACCTCTTTTAAACATCCATCAACAGTTTCAACTGCTTTCACAATTGCCTCGTAAACACCAGTGTGTCCGACCATGTCAGGATTTGCGAAGTTTAAACAAAAGAAATTAGGTGTTTCATTTTGAATACATGCAATGATTTTGTCTTTCACTTCCAAAGCACTCATTTCAGGTTGTAAATCGTAGGTTGCAACCTTTGGTGAATTCACTAATATTCTACTTTCCAATGGAAATGTTTCTTCGCGACCTCCACTGAAGAAGAATGTAACGTGCGGATACTTCTCTGTTTCTGCGATGCGAACTTGTGTTTTATCCAATTTCGAAAGCACTTCTCCGAGTGTGTTGTATAAATTATCTTTTTCAAACACAACATTCACATTTTCAAATGTTGCATCATAACTTGTCATAGTATAATACTCCAAGTCTAGTTTGTGCATGTTGAATTCATGGAAATCACGTTGCGTAAGAGCAATCGATATTTCACGTGGGCGGTCTGTTCTAAAGTTGAAACAAACAACAACATCGCCATCCTCAATAGTTCCAATTGGAGCATCATTTTCTGTGATGACAATTGGTTCGATGAATTCATCAGTTTTGTTTTCGGAGTAAGAATGCTCAATTCCGGCGATTGCCGATGTGAATTTTGTACCCGTTCCATTCACCATTAAATCATAGGCTAATTTCACACGCTCCCAACGGTTATCGCGATCCATAGCGTAATATCTTCCAACAACAGACGCAATTCTACCTGTTGATTTTTTCAGCTCATTTTCTAATTCTGAAATAAACGCCAAACCACTTTTCGGATCACAATCGCGTCCATCAGTAAATGCATGAATAAAGACATTTTCTAGTCCATTGTCTTTCGCCATTTGGCATAAAGCATACAAATGTTCTTGAGAACTATGTACTCCACCTTTTGAGACCAAGCCCATAAAGTGCAATTTCACATTCTTAGATTTTGCTTTGTGAATGGCGTCAAGTAAAACTGGATTTTTGAAAAATTCACCTTCACGAATAGATTTGTTGATGCGTGTTAGTTCTTGATAAACAATTCTTCCAGCTCCAATATTTAAATGACCAACTTCTGAATTTCCCATTTGACCATCAGGTAAACCTACATCTTCACCGCTCGTTTTCAATGTTGCATTTGGACGTGTTGCCAACAATTCATCCATAAATGGAGTGTTTGCATTGAATATTGCGTCAGATTTTGAGTGGTCTCCTAGACCCCAACCGTCAAGAATGATGAGTCCGAAATTGTTTGTCATAGTTATAAAGTTATTTCAAAATTTGCCCCTCGCGGAGTATTTTCTTTGTAGTTTACTTTGCCTTGATGCATACGCACTAATTCAGCAACGATGAACAATCCTAAACCACTTCCTTTCTGTTGACGCGTGTCTTCATTTCCAGAGCGGTAGAATTTTTCAAATACTTCTTTGATTTCTTCTCTTGGTATTCCTGGACCTTGATCCTTTACCCCAAAAACCAAGCGATCTGCTTTTTTGAATAAATATAGTTCAATATTTCCACTTGCGCCTCCATATTTTAAGGCATTCTCAAGTAAATTGTTGATGATTGTTTCAATAAAGAAAATATCGATTTTCGCAACGAGGTCTTTTTCAAGATTAAGAATAAGAAGCTCCTGCTGATTCCGTTTTTGAAAGCGTTCAGCCAATTGTTCAAATAAAGCGCTTACATTAATTTCTTCTTTATGTGGTTTAAGTGCATTGTTTTCAAGGCGAGAAGCATTCAGAATATTTTCAATCATTCCTTCCAAACGTTCGTTTTCCTGAATGGCTTTTTCCATTAAGCTTTTGCGCTTTTCTTCGTCCAGATTACGTTTTTGAATCGTTTGTAGGTAAAGTTTATTTGCAGCTAAAGGAGTTTTTAACTCGTGTGTAACCGAAAGCAGGAAATTGTTTTGGCGTTCTGATAATTGTAAATCTTTTTTGATAGAAGAACGAATTTTCCATAACCCAAAAATCAGAATACTGAAAAAGACCAAGCCTTCTCCAATAATCATGATGACACGTTTTGAAACTTCTGATGAATCGCGTTTCAGTTCTTCCGTTAACTCAATCAAATGAAAACCCCACCAAGCAAACTGTAGGACTACATAAAGTCCTAAAACGTAAAAAAATATGCCTGTTTGTCTCTTCATGTTGAATGATTAAAGACTCGGGTCAACAAACGATTAATAGGCGCGTTCGTTTTTACCTTCCATCCAATTGATAAATGCTTTATTCACCACTTTGTTACCACCTGGCGTTGGATAATTTCCAGTGAAATACCAATCTCCAAGGTTGTTTGGACATGATTTATGTAAATTCTCAACTGTTTGATAGATAATTTCTACTTCAGCATTGATATTTGGAGGAGTTAACAATTGTGCAATTTTTGCTGAAACTTCTTCAAACGTAAATGGCTCGTAAATCTCCTTAACGTAATTTTTGATTTGCTCTTTTGGTAAGTTTACTTGCTCTTTCGCTTTGCGGTAAACTTCTTGAATCACATGTTCTAATCCACGTTCTTTCAATAAGCTAATTGCTGCTTCGAACGCAATGAAATCTCCCATTTTTGCCATGTCAATTCCATAACAATCTGGGTAACGAATTTGTGGTGCAGATGAAACAAC
>JBDKHH010000136.1:0-7515 GCA_039797785.1 Bacteroidota bacterium
TATTTCATTGTTTCTTATCATGGAATCATTGGTGATTTCAAGCAAACGCTCTTGTACAATTTCGAATCAAAAGAACTCCTAACGACCTATGATTATTATGCATTGCGTCCACTCGGTAAAAACGAAATTTCGGTAACAGTAGATTACTACGATAGTCGCGATGTTGAAGATCCAGATTATGAAGGTCATATCTTTGAATACGGCATGATGGACCTATCAACCGGCGAATACACACTTTTAGGGAAAGAGTAGCCGATTCTAAAAAACCTTAGTTATGTCGAAAGTTATCCTATTTATGCTTTTCACTTTAATTAGCTTGACTGCGCAAAGTCAGCAACAAGAGAAAAAGATTGCTGGACAACTTTTAACTGCCGATTCTCTAACCTTCATTCCATATGTTTCGATAAAGAATTTGACACTGAAACAAGCAACAATTTCTAATGAAGAAGGTTATTTTCAACTACCTGTATTCGATGAAAACGATAGCATTGTTATTGCATCTTTTGAGTACGAAACCGTTCGATTTAAAGTCGAAAACCTCAACACATTTTTTCTAATTTATCTCGAACCTAAAACAAAAAAACTGGATGCCGTAACGGTTCGACCACAAAATCAAGATCCGTTAATTAAGTTGTTGTTGTCCGTGAAAAACACACCTCAAACGACTACACAGACGGCAAAATCTTATTTTTATCTAAGAACCTATCAAGACACAAATCAAATTGAATTGATTGAAGGTTATTACAATTTAACGTACAAAGGTTACGACATTACGGATATAAATCTGAAAGCGGGACGACTTGGATTGACTGCCGTAAATGATCGTTATTTTAGCTCCCACAACAGTGTTAAAGCGATTGTTGAAATGAAATTATTGCAAGAAAGTGATTTATTTATGTTCACTCCGTTGACCATCAATCGCAAAAAAATTGGAGAACAATTTCATTTACAACTTCAAGACCGTTTTGCGGATGAAAATGGTGATTCGATTGCAGTGATACGCTACACACCCAAATTTGAAGATTCAGAAAACTTTAGTGGAACAATTTGGTTAAATGAATCACAGCGAACGGCCATGAAGATAGTGATGGAATGTGAAAATTGTAAAAAACATCCATTCAAACCAATTTTCCCTCTCACTGATTCCATTGCGAATATAAACTTACGAATTACGAAAACGTTTCAGGATCAGCGCGGACGAAGCACATTTGAACATGTCGATTTAGCTTATTCATTGGATTATTTTAGTCGCAAAAACACAGATCACGCCCGTAACTATTCCATCAGTTCCAATGCAGTGTTGTTCGTATATGATGCTAAACACCCTTTTGTTTTACCTTATTTTGACATCGACGCTGATTTATCTGATTACCTTAAAATCAATGCTTTTACCTACAATCCATTTTTCTGGAATACTAAAAACGAGTTTTCCATGAATCAACAAGAAATTGAGAATCAACGGTATTTTTCGTCACCAACTACCTTAACCAATAGTGATTTTTTCAAAACGTTCAACAACGATACACTTCGTAATTCCAATCTCATCAGAAAGAAAGGAATTTCTGAAAGTCAATTTGTACATTGGTCACCTGATCGGATTGTCTGGAGAGATTTACAGAAGGATAGTTTAAGTTTGAATGCGACGTCTGCTATTATTGCCAACCGCTATAATTTAGAAGTTCAATTTTACTTCGATTGGAACAATTACCAAGATTCGGTCAATGTGCTAACCGATGTGATTTTTGATCCCTATAAATCCTATTATCATTTGCCTATCGATGCCTATACAACTTGTTTTATCAACATGTATTTTGATTTATGCGAAATTCAGCGGCGCGAACTTCAAAAAAAGTTTAATCACCTTAATAAAAAGAATGTTTCTGCCTATTTTGAATGTTTTTATGCGTTTCAGACAATCGCTGAAAAAGAACGTCAGCGTTTTTTACTTGAAATAGATCGAGGGACCAATGAGAGAAACTTGCTGAAGTGGAATCGATACATTTACGAACAATTAAACATCAATAACGTTCAAATTTTCTTGGGAAACTAAATTACGGCTGTAAAAAACTCTTCGGTTTGGTGCACACATCGCAATCAAAACCTAAATGTTTTCCGACGTTTACCGCTTTTTTCTTTTTCTTGAAATACACATAGGCTAAGTCAAGTGGAATTTTCACCTCTTTTCCTTTTGCATCGACACCAACCACAAAAACTTCAAAATATTCACCTCCTGGCGTTGCTTCAAAACCTATTTCAACTACTTGAATAATTTGCGCGTCGTGTTGGTCACAACAACCACAAAACAATAAAATCGATTCTTGTTTACGCAAAAAATCAGCCGCTTTACGCGCTTGAGCTTCTGTAATCCATGCCAATTGATCTGCTTGTACAAATCCAACGATGAATAAAAAAATGGTTAAAATAAGTGCTTTCATAGTGGTTAAAAAAAAATGGTGCAAGAAAAACTCCTGCACCATTGAATGATTATTTACAAATTGTATCTTCTGTTGCTTTTAGAATCACACGCACTTCTTCAAGTGTTGGTGCCTCAGCATATGTTCTTAAAACTGGTTCAGTTCCCGAAGGACGAATCATTACCCAACGCTCATCGTCAAAGAAGTATTTGAATCCATCAATCGTTTTTACTTCGCGCACATTGTACGGTCCAAACGATTTGTAATTATCTGCTTTGCAATTCGCAATAATGCGTTGTTTTAATTCTTCTGTGATGTGTAAGTCGTTACGCTCGAATTTGAATGGTCCAACGATATCGTACACTTCAGCGATCAATTCATCCAATGTTTTTCCTGATTTCGCCATGAATTCCCAGATGATCAATCCCATCCAAATACCATCGCGTTCTGGAATATGTCCTTTCACAGCAATTCCACCAGATTCTTCTCCACCTAACAATACATCGTCTTCCACCATGATTGTTGCGATTTCTTTGAATCCAATTTTCGTAGTTTGAATCTCTAAACCGTAATGTTGACACAATTTCTCGATACGTGGTGAAACGGAAAATGCAATTACAACTTTTCCAGTCATTTGTTTGTATTTCACCATGTAGTGAATCAATAACAAAATGATGTGGTGTGAATCTACGAACTCACCTTTTCCATTGTATAATCCAATTCGATCAGCATCACCATCCGTTGCTAAAGCACAATAGATATCGCCTTTCGCTTTGATGTAGCTTTCTAATTCTTGTAAGTTTTTAGCAATCGGTTCTGGTGCTTGACCATAAAAAGAAGGATTGTTCTCGCAATGCAACAATTGTGTATTTGGTAAAATGCGTTTGATTACATTTTGTCCAGCTCCGTACATAGCATCGTACACTAAATTCATTCCTGAATTAGATATTGCATCCAAATCGAAATTTGCTTTTACGTGTTCTACATAACGCGTTTCAAGATCTACAATTTCTAACTGACCTGCGGCAATTGCACCGTCGATAGAAATCGCGTTATAATCAACTGGACAAACATCTGGAATAATATCTTCAACTTCTTGCACATGTTCAGGAGACAACGGTCCACCGAAATACGCTTTCAACTTAAATCCGTTGTAGCTTGGCGGATTGTGACTTGCCGTAATAATTACACCAATTTCACATTTGTATTGAAAAGCGGCTAATGAAATCATTGGCGTTGAAACAAACCCTTTTGCCATTCTGACATGGATTCCTTCACTTAAGAATATTTTCGTAGCAACATCAACAAACAATGCACCTGCGAAACGACAATCGTGACCGATTACCACTCTTGGATGATCATAATTTGCTTTTAACCATTTTGCGGTAGCATATGAAACACGTGCAACATTTTCTGTTGTGAATTCCTCGGCGATAATGGCTCTCCAGCCATCCGTTCCAAACTTAATTTTATTAGCCAATTTTTATCGATTTAATACGGACAAATATACATAAAGTGATATTTCAAACCATGAAAGAGAGAAGAAGAATCTATTAAATTTTGTTATTTATCGAACTGAACCGTATAAGTAAGTCCTTCAGGAGAACCTGAGATCGTCAATTCAGCATCAATTTGTTCGCAGAAGATACTCAACAAGGAGTTTTTTTGATTACGCAATGGTTCTTTTGTCAGAGCTTCTATTCGATTGTCTTTGCAAATAATTCTAAATGCTTTATCGCAATCAGACAAACAAAATTCGATTTTTCCTTCATTCTCAAAGGGTACTTTGAACGTTTCTGAGGCAATTTCATTGAGAATTAGTCCCAAAGGAATTGCTTTTTCATGGCTCAAACCATTGTTTTGCAGGTTGAACGTCAATTCCACCTGCACGTCATAGCTTTTGAACGGATATTGTTGTTTGAAGGTAGAAACCAATCGCGCCACAAAATGTTCCATATTGATCACCGTTAGGTTTTCTTCCGAATACATTAAGTCATGAATTTGCGCTAAGGTGTTTACACGATCAAGACTTCGTTGAAAAACCAATTGAAACTCGCGATCTTTGATATCGTGCATTTGCAATTTGAACAAACTAGAAATCAATTGCAAATTGTTTTTTACACGCGTATGCACCTCCGACAATAGCGTTTCTTTTTCTTCCAAGGATGCGCGTAGTTTATCTTCTACTGCCTTTCGCTTAAAGAAAACTGGAATATCGTAATTGCCATGAATATCGAACTTTTCATTGTCTAAATATTCATTAATGCGATGCGTTGGCGCCATAATAAATGTACAACAATCATCTCCCTTTGCTGCACAACTGATCTCAACTGCCGTTAAAGGAATTTCAAAACTCTCTTCACACCAACCTGCAGAGTAACCAGCGTTCATTACACAAACAGGTTTATTGGATTTGCGACCAGCTTTAATCCACGATTGCGCTTCGAACGAATTGTGATGATGATACTTTAATATAAAATCATCGTCTGGCGTAGGATTACTTTCTGGTAAAATTTCCACGTTTGCCCAACCCGTATAAGCAAAATGTACTGGTCCTGCCGACAATTTTTGAAGAGGTTCGAACAAGCCCATTTCTGTATGAAACGATTTCGCATCCTTTCTCCCTAATACTTGACCAATGTCGTACAAGAAATTGTTACCGATACGAACGGCTTTTTCTTCTGGATAATTACTATAAAGTTCTTTTAAAATATCAAGAAACTCAAAGGAAAGCGATGCACTTCGAATCAAGACATACCGTTGTCCATGAATTACAATCTCTCCGCTTTCTGCAGAATTGTATATTTCTGTAAAATATTCTGAAACTTTTCTTTCTGCTTGCTCAAAAATGACTTTGAATTCTTCAGGTACGATTACAGTTTTACCACTTGACGACAAGTCAATTTGAGCCTTCAAACGTTTGTTTTCTTGCTGCAATTCTTTTACCTGAGACCTAAGGAGAGCTAGTTCTTCATTCATTATCCAGTGGTGATTGTCCACTAAATTTACGAAAATATTTTACTAAAACGATTTTTAGCCATAAAAAAAACCGCTAAGAAAATTCTTAACGGTCCTTTAATCTGAATTTTATAGATTACTTCTTAAATGCGCGAATTGTTTTTTCAATGATTGCCACGCATTCCATTAATTGCTCTTCGTTCATTACCAATGGTGGAGCAAAACGAATGATATTTCCATGTGTTGGTTTTGCCAACAAACCGTTTTCTTTTAATTGTACACACAAGTTCCATGCTGTTGCACTATCAGGTGTGTCGTTTACAATAATCGCATTCAACAATCCTTTACCGCGTACTTTCAACACTAAATCTGTTGAATCGATGATGCGTTGCATTTCTGCTCTAAAGATTTGCCCCAAACGCTCAGCATTATCTGTTAAGTTTTCGTCTTTCACGACATTCAAAGCAGCAATCGCAACCTTCGCAGCAATTGGATTTCCTCCAAATGTTGAACCGTGTTGACCTGGTTTAATAACCATCATGATTTCATCGTTTGCCAATACAGCTGAAACTGGGTAAACGCCTCCTGAAAGTGCTTTTCCTAAAATCAAAATATCTGGTTGTACATTCTCATGATGAACCGCTAACAATTTTCCTGTTCGTGCAATTCCTGTTTGTACTTCATCTGCAATAAACAAGGCATTGTGTTGCTTACACAATTCACTTGCTTTCGCTAAATAACCGTCATTTGGAACATATACTCCTGCTTCACCTTGAATAGGTTCAACTAGGAAACCTGCAACGTTTTCAGTTTGTAATGCTTTTTCTAAAGCATCAATATCGTTGTATGGAATACGGATAAATCCTGGTGTAAATGGTCCGAAGTTTTTGTTTGCATCAGGATCATTTGAGAAGGAAATAATCGTTGTTGTGCGACCGTGGAAATTCCCTTCACATACAATGATTTTTGCATCATTTTCGTTGATTCCTTTTTTCTCATACGCCCATTTACGACACAATTTGATTGCTGTTTCAACCGCTTCTGCTCCTGTATTCATTGGCAATACTTTATCAAAACCAAAGAATTCAGTGACAAACTTTTCGTAAACACCTAAAGTATCGTTGAAAAAAGCACGTGATGTAAGTGTTAATGTTTGCGCTTGCTCGATCATTGCGCCGATAATTGCTGGATGACAATGTCCTTGGTTTACGGCAGAATAAGCAGACAAGAAATCGTAGTAACGTTTTCCTTCTACATCCCAAACGTAAACTCCTTCGCCTTTTGCTAAAACGACTGGAAGCGGGTGATAATTGTGTGCTCCATATTTATCTTCCAATTGCATCAATTGTTCTGAAGACAATGCTGTTGTTGTTGCGTTCATATTGTTAAATTTGAATCGTGAGTGTCACTCATCACGGAGAGCAACCATCCTTTCCTCATTCACGGCGGAGAGAAATCATCCATGGCAAAGATAAAGAAGAATTGATAATTTACAATTGAAAAGTGAAGATTCAATGCGGAGAATCTGCCTTATTCCACAAATAAAAGTACTTGCTTGTTTTTCGAAGACAATTCAGGAGCAGCAATGCGTTTAATTTTAGTTGTTTTACGGTTTGGAATCACGTAAATATCCCAAAGATTTTCGACCTGTTCGCTTTTACCTTGCGAAATAAAATAACCGATTGCTTGTTCACTTTGTTTCTTCAAGACAAATTTTTCTGATTGATCTGAACCTGCTTTCTTGTTAACCAAGACTTCAATTTTTCGTGAACTCGCATTTTTTAAATAAACGTAAACAGTATCGGTTTTGGGTTCAACAACCGCTTTCTTTGGTTCTGGAAAATCGTAAATTGGTGGAGTACGCAAGGTTAATTCTTTATCCCACGAATTGTCTTCTTCGTGATGAAAAGTACCATCTTCATTGAAAAAACTCGTTGCATCGTAATGTTGAATTCCGCCATCTGGTTGAAAAGTTTTTCGCGCCGAACGAATTGCTCCATTCTCATAATACTTGACTTCCAAGGAAGCTCCACCGTGTAAATATCCATGATTTGATTTTAACGATTCATTTCCATTGCTATCGTAAGCGCGAAATTCGAAATAACGTTCGTGTTCAACCGTTTCAAAATCAATCGTGGATACT
>JBDKHH010000137.1:0-4908 GCA_039797785.1 Bacteroidota bacterium
ATTTTCAAAGTTGGCACATCTTTCATCAATTTCACTAAACGATCTAACTCAGCATTCGATTCCGCACGCAAAGTAGATTTTCCTGTATCGAAGAAGATATTACGCAAAGCAATTTTACTTCCAATGGCAATGTTTTTCAATTCGATTACTTTATTTACCAAGTTGTCAGCAGATCCTACAGGAATGTCGAAGTTTTCTGAGTGGAACAAGTATTTATCCGCTTTCACAGCAATACCGTAGTTTTTACCAGATGCCAAGGTGATAATGAATTTACCTGTTGCACTGTTTGTTGTGAACGTTTCAATTACCTTTCCTGTAACGTTATCAGTGATTTCGATTTGTGCCTCAACTGGTTTTTTCGTCATAGCATCAATTGTCATTCCTTTGAATACTGTGAATGATTTTTTGTTCACGTCAACCGTTGCTTCCACTTGTGCATCTTTCATCGGCATCGCGATTGATGACAATAAATAATCCTCAACATCAACAACTGGTGATTTTTCTGGACCCCAGAACGTTACTTTGTAAATATCGTATCCGCCTTTTCCACCTGCACGATTTGAAGAGATGTAAGCAAATTTACCATTCGCTGTAGAAGCAAAGAAGAAATCATCGTATGGCGTATTGATTGGATAACCCATATTTACTGGTTTCGACCATTGTCCACCAACTTTTTTCGATACAAAAATGTCGTAACCTCCAATTGATTCGTGACCTTCAGAAGCGATGTACATTGTTTCTCCATCGATGTGCAAGTAAATTGGTCCATCGTTGAATTTCGAATTTACCGTTGGAATCATCGTTGCCGCCATGTAGTCTTTTTGCAACTTACTTTGCATTGAACTGTACATAATGTCAAATCCATTGGCACGACTGTCATTGTCGCGCATGAAGTAAATACTCCAACCATCATCACTGTACGTACCGTATTGTTCGTTCGCTTTTGTTGATGAAATAGCAAAATGAGCAGGTGTAGGGTTTGACCAATTTAATCCGCTTAATTTCGATTCAAAAATATCGTATTGTCCGTTTACCAAACGGTGAAGTAACAACTTCGTTCCGTCATAATTCATACTGTTCGAAACATCGTCTCCGTCAGAATTGATTGGACCAGTGATTGCTTTTGGTGTTGACCATTTTCCATCACTTAAACTTGCCGTATAAATGTCTTTGTCGTAACCGCCAACTTCATTTGTAGCATGACCATTTGGACGATTCGATGTAAGAATCAATTCAGATCCATCAGTTGTAATTGAAGGAGAAATTTCATCAAATTCAGAATTCAATGTTGGCACATTATCAACCCAAGCACGAACTGGAGCAGCTTTAGCCGTTTTTGCCAATTTACATTCGTTTTTACGTTGTGAAACAAACTTTGTGAAGTTATCTGCTTTCTTGTAATTTGTTTCGAATGCCACGTATGCTTTTGTTGCATCATCAAATTTTTCTTCTAACTGATACGCATAACCAAGGTAGTAATTCATAAATGGATCACACGCAGGATCAAGTGTATTGGCCTTTTTGAAGTATTCAATACATTTTGTTGGATCTGTGGAGTAAGCGTAACAAACGCCTAATTTAAAATTCAAATGTCCATTGTTTGGATTGAATTTTTGAGCTACTAAATATTCTTTTAGCGCTTTTTGGAAATTAAATCCAGGACTTTGAACTAGGAAAACTGCTTCATTTCCAAGCGTAAGAAATTCATCTCCTTTTTTAATTGCGTCTTCGGCTTTTTTCAATCCTTCTTTATCGTCTTTGAAGTTAGCCGCTTTGAATTCAACATTTTGAGCGAATGATAGCAGAGAGAAAAACGCCACAAACGCTGATAATAGATACTTTTTCATGGTTTTTTCTTTTATTCGTTACAATTGCTTGAGTAGTAATTTTTGCCTAATTCAGCACCCAATTCTTTTGCTTTGTGCCAATCTTCACATGCGCCTTCCATGTCGCGATTCATTTCTTTTGCATTCGCACGATTTACATACGCATTTGCATAATTTGGATCTAAAGAAATTGCTTTGTTCGCGTATTCAAGTGCTTTTTTATAATCCTTTTGTTTGAAATAAATGGCACTTAAATTTGATGTTGCAGGAGCATATTTTGGATTGATTTCCAAGGCTTTTTCAAAGTCTTTTTTCGCATCGTCCATATGATTTTGGTCCATTTGAACTGCACCACGATTGTTGTACGCCATATAGAATTTAGCATCCACAGAAATTGCACGATTGAATGCAGCAATTGCACCAACATAATCTTTTGTTTTACGTTTTGTCGTACCAATGTTGTTCAAGGCAAATGCCATTTTAGGATTTTTCTTTACAGCTTCTTCGTAATCAGCAACAGCTTTCGGGTAATTCCCTAACATGCGGTAACAACTTCCACGGTCGTTATACGCAAAGGCAAAATTTGGATCTAACTCAATTGTTTTCGTGAAGTGCTTAATTCCACCATTGTAATCTTGTTGAAGAAAACGCAAAGTCCCATAATTGTAATAGGCTTTCGCATTTTTAGGATCAATTTGAATCGATTTTTCGTAATCTTTTTCAGCTTTCAAATAATCATTCATTCCTTGAAAAGCACGTCCACGTTGGAAATACGCTTTAGAATAATTTGGATCTTTCTCAATCAACGTATTCAACGTTTTAGCTGCATCAGCATATTTTTCCGCTTCATTCTCCGCTACACCTTTGTTGTAATAGGCTGCAGTGAAGTTCGGGTCAAAACCAATTGAATTAGAAAATTCCTTGATCGCTTCGGTGTAGCTTTTTTCAGTAAAAAGTTGAATTCCTTTGTTATAGGCTTCTTGACTTTTCGCAACAGCTTCATTCTGAAGATTTAAGGCTTTAATAGAATCACGGTATGCTAGTTCAGCAGGTGTGAGTTCTTCAATCTGTGCATAGGAGTTTATTCCAAAAGCCAGGCACAGCTTTAGCAATAGCAGATACTTTTTTTTCACGTCGTTTTACATTTTTAGGAACTCCAAGATACAAACATTCGAAATGTGATGGGAAATTAGTTTTCAACAATGGCAAAAATGTTAACTTTAAACCTTCAAATTAATGGTATGTCAAAAGAAGTATATATTGTCGATGGTGTGCGCACCGCAATTGGTAGTTTTGGTGGAACACTTTCAGGCGTTCGAGCTGATGATTTAGCAGCACATGTGATTAAATCACTGATGGAAAAAAGCAGTTCATTGGATCCTAATTTGGTGGAAGATGTCATTTTTGGTTGTGCAAATCAAGCGGGTGAAGATAATCGCAATGTTGCGCGTATGGCTGGTTTATTGGCTGGTTTACCTGTTCAATCAGGTGGAGAAACGGTGAATCGTTTATGTGCTTCTGGAATGGCGGCAACAATTAATGCGGCACGTGCTATTAAAGATGGCGCTGGTGATATTTATATCGCTGGTGGAGTTGAGCACATGACACGCGGACCTTGGGTGATTTCTAAAACTTCATCGGCTTTCGGTCGTGACGCACAAATGTTTGATTCTTCATTCGGATGGCGTTTCATTAATCCTAAAATGGAAGAACTTTACGGCGTTGATTCAATGGGTAACACTGCTGAAAATTTAGCTGAAATGTATAAAATTAGTCGCGAAGATCAAGATGCTTTTGCACTTTGGTCACAACAAAAAGCGGCAAAAGCGTTCGCATCAGGGCGTTTTAATGAAGAGATTGTTGCGGTATCAATTCCACAACGTAAAAAGGATCCAATCATCTTTCAACAAGACGAATTTGCTCGTCCTGAAACAAGCATTGAAAGTTTAGCAGGATTGCGTCCAGCCTTCAAAAAAGATGGTTCTGTAACAGCAGGAAATGCTTCTGGATTAAATGACGGAGCTGCTGCTTTGTTAATTGCTTCGGAAGATGCTGTGAAACAACATGGATTAAAACCATTGGCGCGTATTGTTAGTGCTGCTGTTGCTGGTTGTGAGCCACGTATCATGGGAATTGGACCGGTACACGCTTCGAAAAAAGCATTGGAACGCGCAGGATTGACCTTGGATCAAATGGATATTTTGGAGTTGAATGAAGCATTTGCAGCACAAGTGTTGGCGTGTACGCGTGAATTAGGCCTAGCCGATAACGATCCACGCATCAATCCAAATGGTGGAGCAATTGCTTTAGGTCATCCACTTGGAATGTCAGGAGCACGCATTCTACATTCTGCGGCAATCGAACTTCAAAAAACAAATAAACGTTACGCTTTGGTAACAATGTGTATTGGTGTTGGACAAGGTTACGCAACAATTATTGAACGCGCTTAAACCCAACCAAACGAATCCTAAATCCGTTATAGAACTGTGAAATTGAAAACTAGCTTATTGTTACTTCCACTGCTTGCGTTTTTTTCGTGTAGAAAAGAAAAAGCATCATGGGATTCGGATTGGGTTGCTCCATTGGTGAGTGACACGCTTTCATTGAAGGATTATGTAAATGATTCAACCATTACAGCCAGTGGAGGCGTTTATAGTTTGGATTTAACGCGCACCATCGCCGATTTTGGAATTGAAGATTTGATAGAAATTCCTGATACAACGATTAGTCAAACGTATTCAATTGTTGTTTCGAGTTTATCGATTCCTCCAGGTACAAGTATTGTGAATCAAATTGAAGAACATACGATTGATTTGGCGCCAATCGAACTGAAGAAAACGCATGTCAGTCAAGGAGTTATTAAACTTAAAATTTACAATCCAGTTCCTTCCAAAGTGTATTTCACCGTGCAATTGCCTGGTGTAACCCAAAATGGAATCACCTTTGAACAAAATTATTTTGCCCCTGCAGCTGTTGGTTCAACGCCTGGTAGTGTTGAAGCTATTTTGAACATTTCGGGTTATGATATTAATTTAACTGGAGTTTCAGGTGGAGAAGTAAATGTACTACAGTCTAAATTGGT
>JBDKHH010000138.1:0-5569 GCA_039797785.1 Bacteroidota bacterium
TTGTTTTTTAAATGTTTAATGTTGCTAGTGAACTTTCAAACCAAATGCCAAAGCGTGCCAAGAAAACGTAAACACCAGTAAAATCAATGGTTTTAGCAGCGTGCCAAAAAATGGCACATCAAAGAAACTCTTCGAAAACGAAGGAATGGTATTCGGAAGCGAGCATCAAAAAGATTGATGATTGATGATTGGTGATTTGTGATTAGCTGCGCTGTTGCCTTCGGCGGTTGTGATTTGTGAATCCGGACTCTTGATTTGAGAAGAAAGGAAATTCGCAAATTTCCAACTTATTTATATCTTTAGGTAAGATTTTAAAATATCTATGAAATTAGCTCGCCTTTGCATTCAATTCTTGCCTATTCTTTTTTTTGGATCTGTTTTGTTTGCACAAGAAGGTGATGAAAAATATGCCGTTGAACTTCAGGACACTTTGTTTAGACAAACAAAAACTTTTGACAATCTCAATGCTTGGGGAATTACAGTTCCATTAAATTCTGAAGTGAACACTTCTTATTTTAATGAGCTATCTCTCGGAATAGTATTTGAGCATTATTCAATTAACCAATTCAGTTACAGTTCAAATTTTAACATTCAAAAAGTTGAAAGTTTGTCATTCTTTAATTTCATGCCAATTGGTAATTTTGATTTCCAATTACATGGGACTTTTCCACTTATCGAGCTGAATTCGAAATCAAAAGATCGCTCTGTTCTTTTGAAAAACACAACAAACATTGATACAAATTATTCTATTCGTGCAACCTTTTTGTTCCTGAAAAGCTTAAAAGTTCGCATCGGACTTGATCGAGAATTTTTTAAGTCACAAACATTTAACAAAGAAATTTCAAGTGCATTAAATCAAATTTATGACTCCGATAATCAATTTTATCAAGCAAACTACCAAGGAAAAGTTGGAATTTCTTTGCATCGTGACGCAAACCATCAATCAAAAACGAGAATTAATGCTAAGGATTATCGCTTTAAAAAGGATTCCTACAGTTATTTATATGGTGACATCATTTTAGGTTTTTTGCCTTTAACTCAAAATATTCGTTCCTATGAACATCCGTTTTTCCCTGACACTACAACTTTTCCAATAATTTCAATCAATCCAAAAAACTATTTACCATTCAAAGTTCTTGGATTTGAAACGGGCTATCATTTGAAATTGAATTTGATAAATAGTTTTTTTATTCAGTTCAACACTTGCATAGGTATAAATCCAGGTTATTTTGATTCACACAAGGTAATAGACAGAATGTACTTTAAAGCTGGTCTGAATCTTTCCTATGTTAGAAGAAAATATAATCATTCACTATTTTAAAATCTTTTAGCTTTCCCTACATTTGACTCACTTAAAAACTAATGATGAAAAAATCAATCATTTTTCCATTGGCATTGCTTGGTGCTTTTGGTTTGGGAATCTTAACAATGTCGTTCGTTTACCACGAGGGTAAAGAAAAATCCAAAACAGAAAAACCATTGATCCTTGGAGCATTCTCTATGAGTTTAAATGTGAAAGATCTACAAAAATCAAAAGCATTCTATGAAGCAATTGGTTTTTCAAAAATGGGCGGTGATGAAAAAAACAATTACCTCATCTTGAAAAATGGTACAACCATCATTGGAATCTTTAGTGGATTTTTTGAAGGAAACATGTTGACTTTCAATCCTGGTTGGGACGAAAACGCGAAGAACATGAAAAAATGGGACGATGTGCGTGTAATCGAAAAACACTTAAAAAGTAAAGGAATTAGTATAATGACAGAAACGGATACAACTTCGACTGGTCCTGCTTTCTTTATGGTGCAAGATCCAGATGGAAATGTGTTGTTGTTTGACCAACACCGTTAATTAGTGACCAGAAATTAGTGATTTCCTGCCTGTCGGCAGACAGGGTAATTTATGATTAAACTATTGAATTTGTGATAAAATTAGGAACTCTTTTCATTCTGATTGTTTTCATCGTAGGTTGTTCCTCGGAGGAAAAGCCTGTCAATCAATTGCTACTTCCGAATAAAGGATTCAAATTTCAACTTGTTCAACGTACGCAAATCAACTTACCATCTGTTGAAGGAAATGTTATTTGTAGTATAAACGATATTACAAAAGGACAAACACAAATCATTATAAAAGAAAATGAGAAGGTGTTGGTCGCTGAATCGATCATGGAAATGGAACCGATTAATTTCAAATTCAATGGTTTCTCATATACTATTACATGCAAACACATGGTGAACAAACTTTTCGGTGATGATTATGCGAATTTCGAAATCGTAGAGAACATTCATCCGCAAAAGGCCGAGAAGGATGAGACGAAAGAGATTGAAGCCTTATTGAAAAAAATTGAAACATCCGATATCATCTTTGTGCGCAACGGTGAAGAACATTCTCCTAAAGAAGCCGCTGATCATTTACGTTCAAAATGGGAACAAAGCGGTGGAAAAATTAAAACGAAGCAAGCGTTCATCGATCACTTGGCAACAAAATCGAGTACGACAGGTGAATTGTATTATGTCATTCTCAAAGATGGTAATAAGTTGCAAGCTTCAGTTTGGTTGAAAAAACAGTAGGGTTATTACAGTTTCAATTGATAATTCCCTCTTAACTCTTCGTTGTAAAATTGGCCCTTGGAATCTGATTTTTTAAATGATTCCCAGACTGTCACAGGTACATTTTGATGGTAATAATTTTTATGATCTGTTCGAATACTTAAAAATCCAAGTGTTCCATCGCAGCTGTGAAAAGCAGCACCGTAAATCCATGAACTTTCCTGTATTTCTATTTCTTCTGAGTAGTAAAAATCAACATTTTCGATTTTACGCTCAGCTTCCTCATAAGAAGCAAAACGCGAGGGAATAGAATCACATCCTCCGTTGGTACAAGAGGACACAATACAAACTAAAAAACTAATGATTACTAGTTTGGTCATACATTCGTTAAGGTTACAATGTAGACCAAGATACAAAAGTAATTCTGCTTAAAAAAAAGGAATTAATAAGTGAGAAAAGAATGAACTCAAAGGCTTCCAAAAGAGAAGTTATAGTTCGATAAATCTAATAAACAACACCATCCATCAAACCAGCTAAATTATCTTCACGCATTGATTCTCCCCTATTTTTCAAATCCAAGGTTGAAATTGGAGGCAATGCTTCATTCGACTTCACGCGTTCAGACAATTCAATGTTAGGTCGCGTGCTTGCTTTTTCGCGAACATAAATGGTTTTTGCTTCTCTGTATTCAATTACGGTATCAACTTTTTTGTCATGCAAATAAACGGTGTCAGCCGTCAAGTAAATTGGCTTATCAAAAGTTTGAACAACAATTGTTTCTTTTCGGAAGAAGAAAAACGTCACTATTGCAGCTGCTGCTGCTGAAGTAAATGGAACCACAATCAAGCGGAATCGACTTGGTGCCGCTGCAGGTAATACAAGCGAACGTGCTTCAGGAACAACATACATTGCTTTGCTTTCAATCAAGATACGATGCGACTGATCAAACGCTTCTTGCGATGTTTGACTAAGCACAAATGCTTGTTCTTCGGCTGTTAAATCAGCGAAAAAGCTCTTTTCTTGAAGTGCAAAAAGTTGCTCTTGCTCGTTGTTCAAATATGCTTCCATGTTAACTCAATTTAAAATGTTGTCCTGCTTGTTCAGGTGTAAATTCGTTCAATGCTTGTGTGATTTTCTTTGTCGCATAAAACAAGCGCGACTTCACGGTTCCTTCAGGTTGTTCAATGATTTCCGCAATTTCCTTCACGCTCATCTCTTCCATGTAGCGAAATACAAATGCCATCCGATGATGTTCCTCCAATTGCTCAATCGCCTCTTTTAACGAACGTTGGAATACTTCTCGATCCATTCGATTATCCGAAAAATCAGCATGAAAATCAAACTCTTTGCTTCCTTCTTCGATTCCCTCGTGAATCCTTTCGCGATACGAGGATTTCACCATGTTACTCGCAATGGTAAACATCCACGTATAAAAGCGTTTCGTTGGATCAAACAAGTGATGTTTTTCTAAAATCCTTAGAAATAAGTCTTGCACTAAATCATGTGACTTTTCTTCATCTCCTTTGGTCATGCGGAGGAAAAAGCCAAGTACTTTTTTACAGTACCTGGCATGAATTTCCGTCAATGCTTCATTGCAGCGCCGCGTTGAAAGCAGTTGCATTAATGCTTCATCAGAGAAGGAATTTATGTCTTTTTTGAGACCGAACATCTTATTCCGCTAATGCTTTTTGAATCTCGGCTTCAACGCCCAATTCTTTTCCAATAGAATCGATCAATCCTTTGTAGTAGGCAATTCCTTCCAAGTCATCTGCTGTTTTGGAATGCATATATAGTTTCATTAATCCTGGAAGATACATTTGTTTGATGCGTGCATCTAAATCACCATAACTGTAGGAAAAAGTCTTTGTTAAATGATCTAATAGAAAACGTTTCTCAAAATTGCGTTTGATGACAGCAATGTTCTCAACATCTTCTAAACTGTAGATGTACGTCAACCCTGTTAAATACAAATTATCTGTAATCGTTGTATTTGTGAATTGACCCGATGCCGAGGTTGAAACATGAACCGGAATCTTCGCATTGTTCTCAAAAATCTGCTTAAAGAAAGCCGTTGAACCAGGATTCTTTTTGTCCATTTCTAATGGAGCAAGACCTTTTTCTTTGAATAATTTCGCACGATAATCATCTACCTGAATCATGTATGTATTGATCACGGTTACATCTTTGCGGTAATTCATTGCTTCTTGAACAATCCAAAGGGCATAGGTATCATTATCTCCTGCTGTAAACACGATTCCATTCTCTGAAACTTCAGTCAACACATTGTAAGCCCAATTCAATGCTCCAGCAGGCATACGATTAATTTCGTATAACTTCTTTGCCACTTTCGAAAAGGTTACTTTGTCACGTTCTAGTTCCGATTTAATTAAGTAATCTAGCAAAACGCGCGGATCCTCTGGACGGAATTCAAAGGCTTTAATTAGGTATTTTTCATCGTTTTGCCCCAGTTTCCCATTCCAATACATAATGTAATTTCCTTCAAAGGTATTTGGCATCACCGCGTAAACATCTGTTGCTATTTTATTACATTGCTCGATGTATTTTTTTTGTTCGGGAGAATTTGCTTCACTCAAAATGCGTAAAACTCTCACCGCACCATAATAATTCATCCAAGCCTCGCCATTTTGACTGTCTTGATCAATTTCAGCTTTCCATAATTTTTCTTGTGTTTTATACCAATCAATTTCATGTCCTTCAACAATTATACTGTGCACCGTTTGTTTTTCTTGTGCAAATGTTCCTACTGATAGAAACACTAAACTTAAACATCCAATTAATTTTTTCATCTTCTTTTATTTTAAAAAATAGGCGGTGCACCAGCCCGTTTTGGTTAAACGTCAAAAGTATTACTCAGAAAGTTCTCCAACGTTCATCAATTTCAGAAAAAAATATAAAATGTCCATTGAAAAAATTCATTAATTTTAAAATCAATTCACGTTCAATCACTCAGCCGCGGCTGATACAACAAACAAACATGAGCAATTCGAATCAAATTAAAT
>JBDKHH010000139.1:0-5677 GCA_039797785.1 Bacteroidota bacterium
TTTTTATTCCAATTGATAAATTGGTTTTTGGAATTACCTCTTCCAAAATGGAAAGTACTTTTTCTGGCTTATTTAAAATCCCAGAACCTAAATCACGTTTTGCAACCATGGGATATGGACAACCTAAATTCCAATTCACTTCTTGGTAACCAAGGTCCGATAAATAGTTCGCCATCACCATAAAATCGTCGGCACAGCAAGCCATTAATTGAGGAACAACGATTTCAAATGGATTGTTTTTAGGTAGCACATCATTTTTTGGACCTTCTTTTATTGATCCATCATTTGACATTTTGAGATAAGGTGCATAAAATCGATCAACATCACCTAAGGTTTGCTGAAATGCATTCCGAAAATGATGATCCGTAAAACTTTGCAAGGGCGCCAAATACAAAAAGTCTCTCACTCTTTTTTTTGTACAAAGGTAATCGTATCAATAATAGTTTAAACCCATTCAATATTCACAATTAATCTAAAAATGTACATATCGACACTAAAAGAGTTGTTTTTAAACAAATATTGTCCTAATTTTCGTCTTGCTAAGAAGAATTTCTATGAATACAGCAATTACAGAAGGAGTACAAATATCGGTTAACACGCAATTTAGAGCAGATTTATCTCAAATTTCGAGTAGCCAATTTTTCTTTAATTATCGCATAACGATTGAAAATCACAATTCATTCGATATTCAATTGATTTCAAGAGATTGGTATATTTTCGACTCGCTGAACGAACCAAATTTTGTTTCTGGAAGTGGCGTTGTTGGTGAACAACCATTGCTTAAACCAGGGAAAAACTTTACGTATACTAGCGGTTGTGAATTATTATCAGAAATAGGTTTCATGAAAGGTTTCTATACCTTTAAAAACTTGAATAATGGAAAGTTGTTTCAAGTTGTTGTTCCTACATTTAAGTTAATTTATCCTCCAAGACTTAATTGATTTTCTTCTTGTAAATTCCCAAGAAAATTAGTGCCAACACAAAAACCACAAGTGCTGCATACAATAAATATGTATGGTATTTTTGATTGTTCAGTTGTTCATACATTCTCGCTTCATAGGAATCATTGCGGTTTGCCAACTCCATTTCTTCCAATAACTGAAGTACATCATGATTTTCAGTCTGCTCAATAGCCAATTCACTGTAGTATTTCTCCAATAGATCCGAATAACGTTCAGAATATATCAATGCTTTTTCATAGTTCTTTTGCATTTTGTACATATCTGATATCGCCAAATTGACATCCATTTCTTCTTTCAATAACTTTTTACTTTTGGAATAGTTCTCACACAAGACGTAATAATCCAAGGCTTTATCAAACTGCTTTAATTCGACATACAATCCACCAATATTGTAGTAACTTTCCGAAATTGATTTAGCATTTTTGGTTTTCAAGCGCAATTCTAGCGCTTTTTGAAAATACGCTAAACTTGAATCAGACTTACTTTCTTCGAAAAATGCAATGGCCATATTGTTATAAGCATGAGCGATAAGCGCTTTTGATTTCGATTTAAATCCATAACCTGCACTTTTCTGAAAATACTCCTTTGCTAACGAATGTTTCTTTCGAATCAACGCGATTTGTCCTAAATGAGCATACGCATTGGCAACAGATTCTAACTTACCGATTTTGATACATTCTGTTTTATAATGCTGCAAATAGGCTTCCGCTTTGTCGTAATTACGTAAATTGATATATGCTTGTGCTAAATTCGCTTCTGCTAAAAAAGCTGACGTTGGATCAGGTGAGTTTTTTCCACACTTTAACGATTTCAAAAAGAATTTTTCAGCTAAAACAGGTTTACCAGCGTACAAATAACCATTTCCTAATTCGTTTAAAATTTCTGTTTGAATTAAGTAATCTTCACGTTCCTCAAAATAAGAATTCGAAGATTTTAAATAAGTGAGTCCTTTTTCGGTTTCCCCTGTGCGAATCAAATAACTTCCCAATGATCGTTTTCCTACATTAACTGCAAAGTTGTTTTTATTTTCCAATCCTAAGAAAAGAATCTCGAACGCATCAATTTTCAATGAATCCAAGTTGTTGCGCATGTAATAATTCCAATTATCAAGCGATTCTATGGCTCTTCCCTTGATATCTTGCTCAGACATCTTGGTCGTCTTTCCGCCCAAATCCTGCCCAATCAATTGAAAAGAAGCAAGTTGTAGTAAAAATAGAAATAAGAAAGGTGGTTTCATAGCACTGTAATTTTCATTGAATGATTTGTAACAATCTTCTTTGCAAGGATAGCGAACATTCGTTACTTTTGCAAAAAAAACATTGTCTATGTCAAACGCAATTTTCCAAGTTCCAGTTGCAAAAAACGAACCTGTAAAAGGGTATGCACCTGGATCACCAGAACGTGATTCTTTACTGAAAAAATATAACGAATTATACAACCAAAGTCCAATCGATATTCCAATGTACATTGGAGGAAAAGAAGTTCGTACGGACAATAAAAAACCGATGAATCCGCCACACGAGCATGCAAAAGTGTTGGGTCATTTCAACTATGGTGATGCATCTCATGTTCAACAAGCAATTGATGCGGCGTTGGCTGCAAAAGCTGAATGGGCAAATTTACCATGGGAAGAACGCGCTGCAATTTTCTTAAAAGCTGCTGATTTATTGGCTGGACCATTCAGAGACAAAATGAATGCTGCTACAATGTTGGCGCAATCTAAAAATGTATTCCAGGCTGAAATTGATGCGGCGTGTGAGTTGATCGACTTTTTCCGATTCAACGTTCAATACATGACGCAGATTTATAAAGAACAACCAGAATCGTTACCAGGAATGTGGAACCGTTTACAATATCGTCCATTGGAAGGATTTGTATTCGCTTTAACACCATTTAATTTCACGTCAATTGCAGCTAATCTATGTGCAGCTCCAGCGATGATGGGGAACGTTGTTGTTTGGAAACCTGCTGATTCGCAAGTGTATTCTGCTCAAGTAATTATGGAATTGTTCAAAGCAGCTGGTGTTCCAGACGGTGTAATCAACATGGTTACAGTTGACGGTCCAGTTGCTGGAGATATCATTTTCAAAAACAAACATTTTGCTGGTTTACACTTCACAGGTTCAACAGGCGTTTTCCGCCACTTGTGGAAAGAAATTGGTAACAATCTAGAAAACTATAGAACGTATCCACGTATTGTTGGAGAAACAGGTGGAAAAGATTTCATCATGGTTCACAAATCTGCTGATGCTGCTGAAGTAGCAACTGCAATGTCTCGTGGTGCTTTCGAATTCCAAGGACAAAAATGTTCTGCTGCTTCTCGTGCTTACATTCCATCAAACCTTTGGCCAGATGTGAAACGTATTTACATGGAGCAAGTGAATTCTTTCAAACAAGGAACTCCTGCTGATACGTCAAACTTTGTGAACGCAGTAATTGATAGCCGTGCTTTTGATAAAATTGCTGGATACATCGATTATTGTAAAGGACAAAGTGATGCTGAAATCATTACTGGTGGAAATTACGATAAATCAACTGGTTATTTCATTGAGCCAACAACTGTTGTTACTACAAATCCAAAATTCAGAACAATTAGCGAAGAAATTTTTGGACCAGTGTTAACAGTGTATGTTTACGACGAAAATAAATTCGAAGAAACGTTGACATTATTAGATGAAACATCTGAATATGCGTTAACTGGTTCAATTATGTCAAATGATCGTTACGCGATTAACTTGGCGACTAAAATGTTGGAAAATGCAGCAGGTAATTTCTACATCAATGACAAACCAACAGGAGCTGTTGTGGGTCAACAACCATTTGGTGGTGCAAGAGGTTCAGGTACGAACGATAAAGCGGGTGCAGCGATGAATTTATTGCGTTGGACTTCAGCAAGAACAATCAAAGAAACGTTTGTTCCACCTGTAGATTACAGATATCCATTCTTAGGTTAAGAACCTAAAATTATATTAAAACGCCTTCAATCGAGGGCGTTTTTTTGTGTCAAACAATTTTAACAGTTGAAGAATCAAAGATTTTATTGATTACAACGAAATATTTGCAGACTTTTGTACCGATTATGAGAAAAAAGGTTGAAATACTAGGGCCCGCAAAGAATCTTTTGCAGGGAATGTTGGCAATAAACTCAGGTGCCGATGCCGTTTATATTGGTGCTCCAAATTATGGTGCGCGTTCAAATGCGACCAATCCAATTGAAGACATTGCTGAATTGGTGCGTTATGCGCATTTGTTTAAAGCACAAGTCTTTGTTGTAATCAACACGATTTTATACGATAACGAATTGGATGATTGCCAAAAGTTGATTCATGAATTGTACAATATTGGAGTTGACGCTTTGATTGTTCAGGACATGGCAATTTTTGAAATGGACCTTCCTCCTATTGTATTGCATGCAAGTACGCAAGCGAATAATCGTGACCCGGAACAAGTGAAATTCTTGCACGAAGCCGGAATGGAACGCATCGTTTTAGCACGCGAACTAAACCTAGATCAAATCAAAGAAATTCACGAAACGACAGACGTTGAATTGGAATTTTTTGTTTCTGGAGCTTTATGTGTTTCTTTCAGCGGAAACTGTTACATGAGTATTGCCGGTGGAGAACGCAGTGCAAATCGCGGTTCTTGTGCCCAAAATTGCCGTCTTCCGTATGAATTAATTGATGGAACAGGAACAACCTTGATTTCAAGTAGTCATTTACTTTCCATTAAAGATTTAGATTTATCTGACCAACTTCCGAATTTAATTGAAGCGGGAATTACTTCATTCAAAATTGAAGGTCGCTTGAAAGATTTGGTGTATGTAAAAAACAACGTTGCCTACTTACGTCAAAAATTAGATTCATTTTTAGAAAATAACGAACAGTACCAAAAAGCTTCTTCTGGTAGAACGATTATCAACTTCGATCCGCAAATGGACAGAAGTTTTAACCGCGGTTATACCGATTACTTCGTGAATCAACGTACACAAAAAATTGGTTCTTGGGAAAGTCCAAAATCGCAAGGTCAATACATTGGAAAAGTTACCAATCACACAGATAAAGGTTATTTCATCGAAAATGCGGATCAGTTGAACAACGGTGATGGTTTGTACTTCATCAATGAAATTGGAGAAGCTGATGGTTTACAAATCAATGTTGTATTGAACGACTTGGTAATTCCAAATACCTACAAATCGATTCCAGTTGGAACAGACATTTATCGAAATTCTGATGCGGCATTTAATCGTTTGGTTGAACGTGAAGATGCGACCATTCGCAAGATTGGCGTTCAACTATCCTTGAATGAAACCCTTGAGGGATTTGAATTGATTGTGATCGATGAGGATGGACATACAAGTGCAGCTTCATTTGCAGTGGAAAAAGAAGTTTCAAATAAAGGGGAACAGGTTTTAGAAGACATTAAAAAGAATCTTTCGAAAACTGGAAATACGCCATTCATAGTTGATAAAATTGAATTAAATCTAACGGATAATTGGTTTTTGGCAAGTTCGAAAGTCAATGAAATGCGTCGCGAAGCTTTGGATAAATTGATTACTATACGCATTGATGAATATGTGCGCTTGGAAAGACAAATAGTAAAAACAGACCATCCATTTCCTGTCCAACAATTGGATTTCACTTACAATGTTTCCAACCGTTTGGCAAGACAATTCTACAAGCGTCATGGCGTAATTGAAATTGAAAAAGCCTTTGAAT
>JBDKHH010000140.1:0-3446 GCA_039797785.1 Bacteroidota bacterium
AAGTGTTGATGTATTACAAATTGAAATGTAGTCCATTAACAACGTGGGATCAATACAATTGCGGTGAGTGGGATTACTTAACGTATACACGCGTTTTTGATCATACAGGCGTTTTCGATTCGGTTCAAGTAAATGGCAATCGTTATACGGCAAATTTAACTTCGCCTGCAACAATTCAATACAATGCTTTACCATATTCGCAAACGGATTCGTATGTGCGTGTTGAACACAATCGTTCAGGGGCAACTTTGACTGGATATGATGTGAATGCGGCGAATACTGTTACTCCTTTTCCGTTCGATGTAACAAATAACGGAGGTCGTTTCCAAATGATTTTAACTTCAGCCGAATTAGCAGCTGCTGGAATTACTCCGGGCGATATTCAATCATTGAGTTTATACTTAAACGCCTTAACGGTGAACGGTGAATTGAAATATCCAACGATTTCTTTGAAAGCTACAACAGATGCGACCTTGACTGCATTTCACAAAACTGGTTTTACAGAAGTCTATGACGCAGCGCATTGGGCGAACGGAAGTCAACCTGAATTAACTGTTGGACAAAATGATTTACTGTTCTACCAACCATTTGCATGGAATGGAACGGATAACATCATCATTGAATTTGTTTTGAAAATACGCAAGATGCCTTGAATTCATTAGCATTTGAAGGTGAATCACTATCGAATCAATCTGCAGTTTTCTATAATTCACTGAATGGTGCAATTGAATTTGATGGTACGAATCACGCCTTGTTAGAACTATCTGATTTTACGATGGGCAATGAGATGACAATTTCATTCTGGTCGAAAGGAAATGGTTCTGCTGGAACAAACACATCGATTTTAGAAGCCTATGACATCAACAACAATCGTATTGTAAACATTCACATGCCGTGGAGCGATAATACAATGTATTTCGATGCCGGAGAAGGAAATGGATATGACCGAATCAGTAAGTTAATGACTGCAACAGAAATGGATAACACATGGAATCACTGGGCATTTGTGAAAAAACAAAGTACTGGCGAAATGTTGATTTATAAAAATGGCGTTTTGTGGCATTCAGGTACAGGTAAAAACATGGAGGTTGGATACATCCACCGAATGGTACTTGGTTCGAATTGGGATCAAGGATATATGTGGAAAGGTCGCATTGATGATTTCCAAATCTATGACGCAGCATTGCCACAAGCAACGATTCAAACATACATGAATCAGAAACCAGATGCAACACATCCTAACTGGGCTGATTTATTGGTGTATTACGATTTTGATAACCATGAGTATGCAACTGATTTATCGCAAAACGATTATTTGTTGATGCCGTCTGAAAAAGGAATGTTTGTTTCGAATGATTACCCGAATGCTGGTGTTCAACAAGCTACAGCTCGTCCACAAATTTCGTTAGGACAAGGAACAGTAGCAGGAACAGTTGTTGCCACAGAAGAAGTAGAAAAAGTTGTGAAAGAACCAACGGTTGTTTTTGAAGAACAAACTGTTGGATATCACTTTGAAATTGTTTCATCTGAAATTGTTCTTGAATCAGGAAATGAAATTGTGTATGATGTAAATGGAGGAGTTGTTTCGCAAACGCCATACACTGGATCTACAACTTTAACAAACGAGCAAATCATTCATTATAATCCGCCTTTCGAGTTGGTACACGATGTTGAAATTGCACGTTACATTACTCCGTATGGAATTCAATTCGATTTAGGTCCAAACGGATTCTATTGGATTTATGACGTGACAGATTATCAACAATACTTAAAAGATACAGTTGATTTAGCAGCGCACAATACACAAGAATTATTGGATTTGAAATTTGCATTTATTGAAGGAATTCCTCCAAGAGATGTGCATAAACGTGAACCAATTTGGTCTGACTTCAGATCTTACCAATTCTCGAATATGGCAAATGATACAGATTTGCAAGAGGTATCAATTCCATTGGCGGATAGTTCAGAAATGTTTAAAATTAAAACACGTTTATCTGGACATGGACAAGTTGGAAATGGTGCATGTTGTGAATGGGTGCCAAACGATCACCAAATTAAAATTGATGGCGTTTCTCGTTTTAACTGGAACATTTGGCAAACAACGCAATGTGGAGACAATCCAAATATTTCACAAGGTGGAACATGGCCGTATGCACGCGAAGGTTGGTGTCCTGGAGATCAAGTGCGTGAAAATGAATTTGAAATCACACCATTCATTACAGGTGACACAGCAAAAATTGATTATGTGATTAATCAAGTTCCTGTAAATGATCCAGGTCAAGCAAGTGGGAATTATATTGTTGCAATGGATTTAATTTCCTATTCTGCTCCAAACTTCCAACACGATGCAGCAGTGATTGATATCTTGAATCCAAACAATTGGGAATATTACCGTAAATGGAATCCTACGTGTTCTAATCCGAAGGTTGTAATTCAAAACACGGGAGAACAACCATTGACAAAATGTATTATTCGTTGTTGGATCTCGTATGGAGATTGGTTAGAATATGAGTGGACAGGAAATTTAGGATTCTTAGAAAAAGAAACAGTTGAAATTCCAGTTACGGATTTAGCATGGTGGAGAGATTATTCAGGTGAGCAAACGTTTCATGTACAATTGTATGCAATTGAAGGTTATCCAGATTTGGATGAATACGATCAAAACAATCACTTAAACACGAAGTTTGAAGCACCAGCAATGGTTGATGGCCCGTTCTTTATTTGGTGTACAACAAACAATAAAGCGTCAGAAAACAAATACCGTTTGGAAGATGCTTCAGGAAATATCATTTTTGAAAGAAACACCTTGACAAATAACACTTCTTACAAAGATACCTTTGATTTAGCGCCAGGTTGTTACAGTGTTATTATGGAAGATACTGACAGCGATGGAATTGGATTCTGGTATTCAAGTCAAGTTGAGGGTGAAACTGCCGGTTCTTTAAGATTAAGAAAGGTGGGAGGTAATTACATTACGATTTTCCCAACAGATTGGGGAAATTATCATCGCTTTAGTTTTTCCGTAGGATTTGGTTTAGGATTGGATGATGAAGAATTAGCGCATGAAATTGCTATCTACCCAAATCCAACAAATGGAATCGCCATGATTGAAGTGAGTGGTTATGTTGGTAACGAAGCTAGCTTAATGATTTTTGACATGATGGGAAGGCCCGTTCATTCAGAAGCAATGAATGCATCCGGAACATTCGCTGAAGCACAAGTTGATTTGAGTCATGTTCCATTAGGAAACTACATTGTGAAAATTATCACTAGAGATCAAGTTTATACGAAGGAGTTAATCAAAAGATAATTCCTTATTTCTGAAAGAAAGGTCGGCGCAAGTCGGCCTTTTTTTGTTTAAGTCTATTTTGGAAGGTTCGGTTATAAGGAATTCTTCAAAGAATGTTCAACTAAAAATCATCTTTGTATCTCACTTCGTGGCTGCT
>JBDKHH010000141.1:0-19524 GCA_039797785.1 Bacteroidota bacterium
TCTTTTGTTCTTTCAATTAATACGGTTTCACGTGCTTCTTGCATAGTTGATTTTATTAATCGTATCTTGTGACCAATAGAACAGATGTTAAATTACACAGTATACAAACAAGGTGATGATGCTGAATGGGTTACATTCATTCACGGTGCTGGTGGCAGCAGTTCTATCTGGTATAAACAAATTCGAGAATTCTCTAAACATTTCAATATACTTCTAGTCGACTTACGCGGTCATGGAAAATCAAAAAATCATTTTCACGAGAAATTTAAAAAATACTCGTTCGAGAAGATTGGAAACGACGTTGTTGAGGTACTTGAGCATTTAAAGATTTCTTCAACTCATTTTGTTGGCATTTCACTAGGCACAATTATCATTCGTGATATTACTGAACGTTTTCAGCATCTTAGTAAAAGCATGATTCTCGGCGGTGCAGTAATGAAACTTAATCTTCGTGGACAAATATTGATGCGTTTGGGAGCGACCTTCAAGTCAGTCATTCCCTATTTAGTCTTGTATCGCTTTTTCGCCTTTGTTATAATGCCTAAAAAATCACATCGTGAATCGCGCAACTTATTTATCAACGAAGCCAAAAAGTTGTATCAAAAAGAATTCAAACGATGGTTTACATTGATTGCTCAAATCAACCCATTACTTTCTTTTTTCAGAATAAATGACTGCGGTATCCCAACACTATACGTTATGGGTTCAGAAGACAATATGTTTCTGCCATCAATTAGTAAATTAGTAAAAAATCACCCCTCGTCTAAACTTCACGTGATCCCCAATTGCGGGCATGTTGTGAATGTAGAACAGCCCGATTTATTCAATGAAAAAGTAATTCATTTCATTAAAGAATTGAAACAAACTGCGCATTAAGGTAATTCCAATTCTTCCTGTTCAATTTGCCAAAGTATCTTAAATCGAAAAGGTTTTTTTGGATAGCAAACATTTTTTGTTGTAATTTGCGCTCCTATTGTTCAAGTGAATGCTTAGAAAAATTAGTCTTAACATCCCTGCACTGCTGTGTTTATTACTACTTGTAACACTTTCAAATTGTTCAAGTACGAAAGACGATGTTGAGGTAATTGAACACCCTTCTGTTGACATAGATTTACCCGAAATCATTAAACGTGGAAAACTAACCGTTCTCGCTGAAAACAGTTCTACATCTTTTTTCATCTATCGTGGACGAAAAATGGGATTTGAATACGAAATCTTAAAAGAATTTGCGAATGAAATTGGTGTAACACTTGAAGTTAAAATCGTCAGTAACTTAGATAACCTAACTGAAATGTTAGAAAATGGAGAAGGCGATATCATTGCATGTAATTACACTGTAACAAGAGAACGCAATAAGATGATCGATTATTCTATTCCGTTCATGAGAACTCCTCAAGTCTTGATTCAACGCAAACCAGAAGGATGGGATAAATTGACGCCGGCTCAACTTGAAAAATCAATGTTGCGCGATCCTTCAAAACTTGCCCATCGAGAAGTTCATGTTTGGAAAAACTCAAGTTACTTTCAACGATTAATTAATCTACAAGACGAAATTGGCGATACTATCTTTATAAAAGAAGAAGATGGTTTGTTGGGAACAGAAGAAATGATTGAAATGGTTTCTGAGGGACTTATCGATTATACAGTAACAGAAGAAAATATTGCACGTGTCAATCAACGTTTTTTTGATAATATCGATTGTAAAACTGCGCTTTCGGTAAAACAGAAAATTGCCTTTGGATTGCGCAAATCAAGTCCACTTTTAAATGCACGACTCGATAAATGGTTGGGTCAATTCATGGCGAAAAAGACCTTCAAACATATCAAAAGCAAGTATTTTGATTTTAAAGATATGCCAATTAATTCGTCTGAATTTAAAGCTGCCGTTAAAGATGGTCAACTTTCCGCTTATGATGCAATCTTTAAACGTGCCGCTTCTAAATATGATTTTGATTGGAGATTATTGGCTTCTATTGCCTACCACGAATCGAAATTTAATCCAACCGTTAGAGGATTTGGTGGTGCTTACGGAATGATGCAATTCATGCCTCACGTTGGACCAAAATTCGGCGTTTACCCAGGCTCTTCTCCAGAAGTGCAAATTATGGGTGGAATGAAAAAAATCAGCAAAGATTATCAATTCTGGAGTGCAATTCCGGATAAAAGTCAACGCGAAAAATTCACTCTAGCAACGTATAATGCAGGACAAGGACACATTGAAGATGCTCAACGTTTGGCTAAAAAACACGGATTAAATCCATTGGTTTGGGATGACAACGTGGAGAAAATGATGTTAAACCTTTCGAAAGGACAATATTATCGTGATCCTGTTGTGCGCAATGGAGCATTGCGAGGGACGCGCACCTACAATTACGTTCGCGCTATTTACTCGCGTTATGAAGAATGGAAATCCGTTTATAAATAATCGCATCATTCTCATCGACTTCAACATTCCTCATCTCATTGAAAAGCTTATTTTTGCAAGAAAAAAGCAATCAAACGTTTAATTGTCATAGAAGGTCCAACTGCCAGTGGTAAAACAGCACTGAGCATCGCACTTGCCAAGCATTTTTCAACAGTTATTCTTTCAGCTGATTCACGTCAATTTTACCAAGAACTATCGATTGGAACGGCAAAACCTAGCTTAGAAGAGCGTGATGGAATTGTTCATTACTTCATTGATTCACACTCTATTCAAGAAGAATTTACTGCGGCTCAATTCGAAAAAGCAGCCAATGATGTTTTAACGAAAGAATTCCAACAACACGACAACATTATCTTGGTTGGAGGTTCAGGAATGTTTATTGACGCTTTGTGCAACGGATTGGATGAAATTCCCGCAGATAAAGAATTGCGTGAGGCACTTACACTTGAGCTAGAAGAAAAAGGCTTAGAGATTTTGCTGGAAGAACTCAAGGAAAGAGATCCAGAGTTTTATACACAAGTCGATCAAAAAAATCCAGTACGCGTATTACGCGCTATTGAAGTCATTCGCTTAACAGGCAAGACGTTTACCGAAATGCGCAAAGCATCTAAGAAAGAACATCCGTTTGAAATTGTGCGTTTTATCATTGAACACGATCGTGAGAAATTGTACGAGCGTATCAATTTGCGTGTTGATTTGATGATGCAACAAGGATTATTGGCCGAAGTTCAAAACGTTTACGAATTCAAGCATTTAAACGCATTGCGCACAGTTGGTTATTCTGAACTATTTGATTTTTTAGATGAAAAAACATCCTTAGATGAAGCAGTTGAATTAATCAAGCAAAACTCACGACGCTACGCAAAACGACAATTAACCTGGTTTAGAAAACACACGGATGCACATTTGATTCCATTTGACACACAAGACAAAATGTTGTTAAGGGTTGTAAATGAGCTTACAAAAATATAATTACTACTTTTCACTTCTTTTGGAACGATTCTTGAAAATGACCGTTCGAATAAATTAATTTCACCTTTATGAAAATTGTTCTCGACCACATTATGCCTGTTCCTTTGGCCTCCATTCAGCACAGCGCTGAAAGTATTTGGGGAAATTTTGTCGAACTCAACGACCGAGAGAAAATTCTATTGAATGCTTCAAGTGGTAAAGGAAAATCAACTTTCACATTAACAACTATTGGTCTTCGAAATGATTACGAGGGAAAAATCACCTATAATGGAGAAGACATTCGCACATTTACACCTGATGATTGGGCAAAAATTCGCCAGGAAAAAATTGCAGTTGTATTTCAAGATCTTCAATTGTTTCCGAATCTTACGGTTGCTGAAAATTTATTATTGAAAAACAGTTTAAACCATGTGTTTTCAGAAAAAGAATTGATTCACTTATTGGAACGTTTGGAAATTGACAACAAATGGACACAATCATGTGGCTTATTATCGATGGGACAACAACAACGTGTAGCAATCATTCGTGCACTTTGTCAACCATTCGAATTAATTCTTTTGGACGAACCATTTTCGCATTTAGATGAAGAAAATACGCAGAGATGCATTGCGATGATCAACGAACGTTGCAATGAATTAAACGCAGGTTTTGTGCTCACTTCTTTAGGAGATACGCATCAATTCAATTACGATAAAGAACTTAAACTGTAAGGCCATGTTAAACAAATTGCTCTTTAAAAACCAAGATCTTAAGCAATTGGTAATTGCGGTGATTGGTGCATTTTTAGGAATTACATTCTTAATTACTTCAATTCATTATTTGATCAAAGTGAATGAATTTGGAAAAGGTTCTGAAATTCTTGGTCCGAACACGGTAATCGTTCAAAAAAAGGTATCCAATTCTACTTCCTTGAATATGACAAAAACGGATTTCTCTGAAAATGAAATCAAGAAGTACAAGGAAATGCCGTTTATTTTGGATGTAAAACCAGTTACGAGTAATAACTTCGATGTTTCTTTTGAAACGGCTGATCCAATGGTTCCTCGTTTTAGAACGGATGTATTCATTCAAACCGTTGATCCAAAATTTTTAGATGTTAAATCGAAAAAATGGCATTGGAAGGAAGGCGACAAATTTGTTCCGATTATCATGCCGCGAGAATTCCTTGTGATGCTCAATACGTTTATGAGTGCGCAAGACATTCCTCAAATTTCAGATGAATTGGCAAAGGACATTAATTTCAAATTCACATTGAAAAATGATACTGGCAAAGAATGGGTTGATGCGCGAATCATTGGGTTTACAAATGAAGTGTCTTCGATTCTTGTTCCAGAAAGTTTCATGGAATACGGAAACTTAAAATACACAACTGGAAAAGAGAAAAAGATTACCCAAATCATGATCGAAGGAAAAGAAAGTGAATTCGGTTTGGTAGAAGAAATGTTGAACGAATACGGACTTGAAACCAAGGCTTCTCAAATGATTGTAGGTCGATTAAAAAGTGTAGTTGGAACATTATTTTTAGTTGTATTGGGAATTTCTATCATTGCCGTTTTCGTTTCAGGATTGGTTTTGATTCAATACATGCAATTGTTAATGTCGCGTAATGCATATGAAGTGCGAACTTTGTTACGCATTGGTTTTCCGCCAAAGGACATCATCAAAAGTTTCTTTACCTACTTTGTGAAAATTTTCGGAATCGTCGCCGCATTAGGATTAGGAACCTTCTTCATCTTTAAATTCTTCTTGGATGCGATGTTCGAATCTGGAGGTTTGTATATCGATACCCAAATATCACTCACAGCCATCATTACCTTAGTGTTTAGCTATGTTCTATTTGGATTTGCGAGTTATCGAACGGCAAAAAAAGGAATTTTTAGACAATACTAATTGGTTAAAGAAATGTTAATTCTGAAGACTTTTTTAAATTTGATGCGTCTTTGGAATAACTTCATACAACTTAAAGAAAGATAAACTATGAAATCAATCTTAATTTTAACATTTGCACTGATAGCGTCAGTTAGTTTTGGACAAAAGCTAAAATTCAAAGTCGCGAACCAAAAAGATACAACAGTCTTTTTAGTAAAGTATTTTGGACAAAAATTATATTATGCTGATACAGCTGAATTAAAAGGTGGTTTAGTAGAGTTTGATGGGAAGAAACAACAGCCTGGTATTTTGGGCGTTTTGTTTCCTGGACAAAAATTCTTCGAATTTGTTTACAACAACGAAGAAGTTCAAATTGAAACTGCTGCACCTGATTTTGTTGGAAGCATGAAGATCAAGAAATCTGAGGAAAATAAAATCTTTATTGAATATATTCAGTTTATCGGTCCAAAAAAATCGCAATCTCAAACCTTGTTTGATCAACGCTCTAAATTGAAGTCCGATGATCCACAATATAAAGTTTTAACAACTCAAATTGACGCTTTAAACAAGGAGGTTATTGATTTTCAAGTTAATCTAATGAAGGTTCACAAAGGAACGTTAGTTGCGAAAATCGTTAATATGTCAATGGACATTGAGATCCCAGAACCACCAGTTGATGCAAATGGAAAAGTGATTGATTCCAATTTCCGTTTCAATTATTACCGTGCACATTACTGGGATAATATAGATTTAACAGATGATCGTTTGGTTAATACGCCTGTTTTTCACAATAAACTAGAGTATTACTTCGGTAAAAATATGATGGTACAGCATTGGGATACAATCCTATATCATGCGTTTAAATTTTGTGATGCTTTAAATCCAAAATCAAAAACATTTGAATATTGTGTTTCTTGGATTACGTCTACATACGGTAAAAGTAAAATCATGGGAATGGACAAAGTCTATATCCTAATGGCTGATCGTTACTATTGCAAACGCAACGCAGATGGTAAATCCCCTGCTTTTTGGATGACAGAAGAAAAATTGAAAGAATTGTGTGAGAAAATTCCAGTTCAAAAGAATTTGGTAATGGGTGCAGAACCGCCAAATGTCATTTTGAGAGACACAACTGATAGTAAATGGATTGGCTTTAAAAGTTTAAAATCTGATTACACAATTTTATATTTCTGGGATCCAGAGTGTGGACATTGCAAAAAAACAACTCCGAAATTACAAACGTTGTATGATCAAAAATTCAAAGAGCGTAACATTGAAATCTTTGCAGTTGGTAAAGCGACTGGAGAAGACTTTGAAAAATGGAAAAAATTCATTCGCGATAACAAATTGACGTTTATCAATGTTGGAGTAACAGACCCATTGTTTAAAGCAGCAATGGAAGATGCTCGACAGTTTGTACCAAAATACACAACACTTGAATCGTTGAATTATCAAACAACGTATGACATCTTCTCTACTCCACGTGTTTTTGTGTTGGATAAGGACAAAAAAATTATTGCTAAAAGCATTTCAATTTCTCAATTAGAAGATTTGTTGGATCGCTTACAAGGAAAAGAAAACCTTCCAAAGTTATTTCCACCAGATCCTGAAGAGGACGAACAAATGCACTAAAACGTTTTATTAAAAGGCTACAGAAATGTAGCCTTTTTTGTTCACAATTGGTTAATATTTATTTGTGTTTTCTTGCACCATTCTTTCGTATTTTTGCCTCGTAAATGAAAATTATGAAAAAAATATTAATCGCTTTGGCTTTTCCGTTATTCGGATTTTCTCAAGTTTCAATAACCGCAACAGGCAGTTATTCGCAGGATTTCAATACTTTATTAAACTCAGGTACCAACAACACTTGGACTGATAACACAACCATTGCAAATTGGTATTGTCAAAAATCTACAGCTGGTGCTGTTGTTTACGATGCAGGAACAGGAAGTGCTACAACTGGTAAAGTTTACAGTTTTGGATCAACAGGATCAACAGATAGAGCTATTGGAACCTTAGGGTCTGCAGGTTTTGGAAACGGAGCACATGGCGTTCAATTACAAAACAATTCAGGTTCAATTGTAAATAATTTTCAGGTTTCTTATACATTGGAACAATGGAGAGATGGTGGAAATACAACCCCAGCAGCTCAGCAAATCAGAGTTTACTATAAAATCAGTAGTACTGTAATTACGGCATTAAATCCAGGTGCGAATGCTGGTTGGACAGAAATCACAGGTCTAATGACAGCAAGTCCCATTTTTACAACTACCGCGGGAGCATTAGACGGAAATTTACCAGCAAATAAAGTTACACTTACAAATATTAGTGCGACTGGAGTGGCATTAAACAATGGTGAGTATATCATGTTAAAATGGGAAGACCCTAATCATGCAGGTAATGATCATGGTCTATCAATTGATGATGTAACTATTTCTTGGGCTACTAGTTGTAATTCGACTAACACAATTTCTGAAATTGCTTGTGGTTCTTACACTGTTCCTTCTGGACATGAAACGTACAACGCTTCTGGAACATATTTAGATACAATTCCAAATGCAGCGTTGTGTGATAGTATTATTACAATCAACTTAACGATTACGGCTGGTTCAATAACATATTACGCGGATACCGATAACGACGGTTTAGGTGATCTGTTAAATACTACAACTGGTTGTTCATTACCAGTTGGATTTGTTACGAACTCGAATGATTGTGATGACAACAACAATTTGATTGGTGTTGCTACTACTGTTTTCTATTTAGATGCTGATAATGACACCTATGGTTCTGCAACAAATACAATTACGGCTTGTACACTTCCTGTTGGATATGTAACGAATAGCCTAGATTGTAATGACAATAATAACTTAATTTATCCGGGAGCAACGGAGATTCTTGATAATGGAATCGATGAAGATTGCTCTGGTTCAGATGCTTCGGCTGCAGGAACTCAAATTGGGTTGTACGAATTTAATGGTTCGAATGTTTGTCCCGTTCTAGCTGATACAGTTACTGCACAACCAGCAAACGCAACTTTTTCAAGCTATTCATCAGTTGGTACATCTTGTTCTGCAACAAGTAATGTATTTAGTAATAGCGATTGGAACACAACAGCAATTATTGATTTAACAGAATACAATCAATTTGGTGTAACAACGGATGATTGTTATACATTGGATATCAATAAGATTATTTTCACACACAAAAACAGTGCAACAGGTGGAACTCCAAACTGGACGCTTCGTTCAAGTTTAGATGGATTTACTGCTGATTTGGGAACAGGAACCTCAAGTACAACCGACAAAACAGACACTATCGTTCTAGGTGCTTCTTTTGATGCTGTAACGGATGTTCAATTTAGATTCTACATTACTAACATTGGTCAAACAGGTTCAACTTGGAGAAACGACAATGTGCGCGTTATTGCCAACTTTGGAACTTTAACTCCACAAACGTTTTATGCAGATTTAGATGCAGATACATATGGTGATGCAAGTTCTTCAATTTCTGCTTGTACGCCTCCAGTAGGATACGTATTAGACAATACAGATTGCGATGATACAGATGGTTTAGTGAATCCAGCGACAGTTTGGTTCCAAGATTTAGATGGGGATTTAACAGGAAACACAACTATTACATTAACGCAATGTACTCAACCTGTTGGATATGTATTAAACCCTGGAGATTGCGATGACAATAACAACTTAGTTATTTCTCCTTCTACATATTACGTCGATGCAGACAATGATGGACATGGTTCAATGGTCGGATTAGGATTAGTTACATGTACAAACCCAGGCGCTGGTTATGCAACAGTTGCTGATGATTGTGACGATACTCAAAACACAGTTTATCCTGGTGCACCTGAATTGTGTGACGGTTTAGACAACGATTGTATCAATGGAATTGATGATGGTTTAATGATGGTTCCATTTTTCGTAGATGCTGATAATGACAGTTTTGGAGCAGGAGTTTCAACGTTGTATTGTCAAAATCCGGGAGTTGGATATTCACCAGCAGATGGCGATTGTAACGATTCAAATCCAAATGTATACCCAGGAGCAACTGAAATTTTAGACAATGGAGTTGATGAAAACTGCGATGGAACAGATAATTACATTGGTTTAAACGAATTGGTTCCTTTCCAATTTATGGTTGTACCAAATCCTTCAAATGGTGTAATTACAATTGAAACATCACAATTAATTAACGGAACAATCGAATGCATTGACTTGAATGGTCGTGTTCTTTCAACTTCAACGTTAAACGCAATTTCAACAACAGTTGATTTCAGTAACTTATCGGATGGTAATTACATTTTGAAAATCACTTCAGAAATTGGAATTCGTCAACAACGCATTTTGATTAAAAAATAATTCAATCTACATAGATTTTGAAAGGCTATCCGTTTGGGTAGCCTTTCTTCATTTTATACGGTAGATTTAAACAAATTTTGATGCAATTCTGCTTTATAAACCTATTTTTGTACAAATACTTTTTTATGAAGCATCTTACACTAAGCATTTTATCATTCCTTCTTGGAGGAGTTACATTTGGTCAAACATATTGGCAACAAGAAGTAAACTATACTATTCAAGTAAAGTTGGATGATAAAAACCATACAATTTCTGGTTTTGATGAGTTTGAGTACGTAAACAATTCACCCGATAATTTAGACCGCATTTATATCCATCTTTGGCCAAATGCCTATCGTAACGGAAAGACAGCGCTTGGTAAGCAACAATATGCTGGCGGTGAAACAACACTTCGATTTGGTGCACAAGAAGATTTAGGAAACATCGATTCGTTGGATTTCAAATTAAACGGTCAAACTGTAAAATGGGAATACGATCCAATCAATAGTGACATTGCAGTAATTTTATTACCTACGCCATTATTCCCTGGACAACGTGTTTCTGTTTCCACTCCATTTAAAGTTAAGATTCCTTCAGGATCTATTTCGCGTTTGGGACATATCGGACAATCGTATCAAATCACTCAGTGGTACCCAAAACCAGCAGTTTATGATAAAAACGGTTGGAACCCAATTCCCTACTTGAACCAAGGAGAGTTTTATTCAGAGTATGGATCTTTTGATGTGTCAATTACTCTGCCTAAAAATTACATTGTTGCTGCAACGGGTGACTTACAAACACAATCTGAAATAGACTTTTTAAATGCGAAGGCTTCTGAAACTCAAAAACGTTTTGCAGATTATCTTGAACAAAAACAAGGAAAGGCAGGCAATACTCCATTTCCAGAATCTTCAGAAGAATTCAAAACAATTCGCTACACACAAAGTAAAGTACACGATTTTGCTTGGTTCGCGGATAAACGTTACGGCGTTTTGAAAGGAGAAGTATTACTACCTCACAGTAAACGTAAAGTAACTTCTTGGGCAATGTTTGTTCCTCACAACGCTCAAGTTTGGACAGATGCCATCGAATATATCAATGATGGAACCTATTATTATTCCTTGTGGAATGGTGATTATCCGTATAACAATGTTACTGCTGTTGATGGGACAATCAGCGCTGGTGGCGGAATGGAATATCCAAATGTTACAGTAATTGGAAATACAAGTAGCAAAGAAGAATTAGAAGTTGTAATTGTACACGAAGTTGGACACAATTGGTTTTATGGAATCTTAGGTTCGAATGAGCGCGTACACGGATGGATGGACGAAGGAATGAATACTTTGAATGAAGTGCGTTATGTTCAAACAAAATACCCAGAGAATACACGACTTTCAGATATGGTATTGAATGGTTCTTTTCATTTTGAGGATTTAGATCATCATGATATGTCAGATTTAGCGTATCGTATGACAGCAATTTTAGGGGAAGATCAACCAATCGAAACACATTCAGCTGAATTTACGTCGATGAATTACGGTACAATCATGTACATGAAAACTGGTTTGGTATTTTATTACTTGAAGGATTATTTGGGTGAAAAATTGTTTGATGATTGCATGCATGCATATTTCGAGGAATGGAAATTTAAACACCCACAACCGGAAGATATGAAAGCGACCTTGGAACGCGTTTCTAAAAAAGATTTGAGTTGGGTATTTTACGACTTAATTCAAACGACGAATCATGTTGACTACAAACTTTCTTCTGTAAAATCAACAGATCGAGGAATGGTAGTTAAAGTAAAAAATAAAGGTCAAGTTGACGGGCCAATTGAAATCAACGTTTTCAAAAACGATGAATTAGTTGAAACGCATTGGGTTGAACCAGGACAGAAAAAAACGCGTGTTGATTTAACAACAAAAGAAGCTGATCGTGTTCAAATAGATGCATCGAAAGATATTCCAGAAATGTATCGTCAGAACAATACTTGGTCATCCGATAAAACCTTCAAAAAACTGGAACCAATTAAACTGGAATTCTTAAGTGGTTACAATCAAGAGGAAAAATCTGAACTGTATTGGACACCAATCATCGCTGGAAATTTCTATGATAAATTTATGATTGGAGCGGCATTTCACAACATGGGGATTTCACCAAATCGTTTTCAATATTTGGTTGCGCCGATGTATTCATTTGGACGACAAATGGTTTCTGGAATTGCCGAATTTTCATACACATGTTTACCTAAGACAAGTATTAAAGTTTCACGATTTGGTTTGTCGGTAAAATCCTTTAAAAATGATTCTTCATATACGCGCAAGCAAGAAGGAGCATATTTGGCGCTTGCACCTTATTGGTTTGCTAAAATTGGTAATCGCACGAATTCACCTATTTCACAATCATTCTTGTTACAAGGAATTGTAAAAGCAGATATTCAATCGAACACTAGTACAGATTATCTAGGTGGTTTCGCGAAGTATACATTCGGTGTAAACAAACCAGATCATAAATTATCCGTGAACCTAAGAACAGATGCCGTTTTCTCCTCTGAAACAGACATGGCTCGTGTAACAGCAGATGCAACCTACCGCTTTCGCTATTTAAAAAACACGATGAAAAGATGGGTAGAAGTGCGCGGATTTATCGGAAACACGTACCATTACAAAACTTCACTTGGATTCAAAGAATACCGTATGGGAATGTCTATGAGTGGAACAGATGGTCAACAAGATTTATTCTTTGAAGATTATTATTTTGGAAGAGGATTAGTTGATGGAATGTGGTCGCAACAACGTGATGAAAACATGGGTGGATTCAAAAGCACTGCATATTACGGAACAACAACGAATTGGATGGCAGCGGGTAACGTATACATGCAATTGCCAATACCGAAGATTGGTATTTTTGGTCTTTTTGCCGATTTTGGAACATTCCACAACGGTGTTTCACTCAATTCAATGATTAATACAGGAGTTGGAATGCGATTTGGAAAAGTCTTTGGCTTATACTTCCCTATTTGGATGAGTAAAGAATTGAATGATTCGTATGGAAATTCGAAATACGCTGAAAAAGTTCGCTTTACGTTAAAAATGAATATCGTAAACAAAGGAATTAAGCTTAGTTCATTAGTCAATTAACAAGCAAATTATACTTAACAAAAAAGCCATTCGTTCATTGACGGATGGTTTTTTTTTATATCCATGTACCAAATTAAACTGAGTAGCGTTTAACAAGTTTAAACTACGAAAATGAGAAAACTGATTCCGCTATTTTCTATTGTGGGAATATTGGTACTTCCCAGCTGTTATTGCTCCAAAGCAATTCCTTTATCAGAAGGAAGTCACCCAAAATTTCTTCAATCTGCTCATTCAACTTTTGTTCGTGAATTGTGTTTTGGAGGAAATGGCGGTGGAAATGAGATTTCTGCATATTACGGTTTTCCATCGTATCAATTGAGCGATTTATCAGACCATTATTCATCGGTAGGTTTAACAAATGTGCAAGGATCAACGAAAGGTCAATTCGGTTTTCGATACAATCATTTTGTATCACCGCTCTTTACCCGTTTAGCCATTTTGCGCATTGGAATCGATTATTCACACTCAAAACAATCTCTTCGTTTTGACGAAACATCTTCGAACCAAAGTCACTTAAATTTCATTTCAAACCGTTTGATGCTCAACACCTCATTGTATACATTTGTCACACGCAAAGGGTTTGCAGGATATATCCAATTACAAGGTGGTGCAAATTTCTTTCAAAAACGATATGACGGAACTACAAACACATTCACCTTTACAGATTCTTACGCTCCCTCCTACTTCGATTATCAACTTGGTTACGGATTTCAGTACTTTCCCATTCAACAGATTTCTTTCTTTGCTGAAGCAGGTTACGGAACAGGAGTCTATGCTAAAACAGGAATTGCCTTTTCTTTTTAATAGCCTTCCAATATTTAACAATAATTAAACAGTTTAATCACTGTTGAAACGGTATCTTTGCACTCGGAAAAAGTGACTACACTTTAGTTTAGCGTATTTACTTGTCCGAATCATGCTAAAACTGCAATTAATTTTACTTAACAAAACAAAATGGCAGTTTTAAAAACAAACGTATTATTTCTTTTTGCATTCGTTGCGGGATTGAATGTTTCCGCACAAACATTAAACAATGGTAATTTCAACTCTGGAGCAACAAGTTGGGGATGCAATCCTGAAACTTATCATCCAGAAACAACCTATGGTGGAACAAATAATTCAAACACCGTAGCCGAAGTAGATCAAGAAGCTGGACTTTGTCAAACAATTAATGGTTTTACGGTTGGTTCCTTGTACACAATTTCATTTAATTGTTCTCGTCGTACAACATGTGGACCTACACTTCAATCAATTAAATTATCTGTAAGCAATGGTGCTTTGAATGTTAACATCAGTCGAAATGGTGGCGGATTTAACTGGTCAATAGAATCATTTACTTTCATTGCAACTGCTACAACGCAAACAATTAGTTTCACTAGCAACACAAGTGGTACATGTAATTTGATTCTGGATAATATCACTTTAAGTTTAACAAGTCCGCTTCCAATTGAATTAATGGACTTTACCGCTAATTTGAAAAACGACAGAACTGTTTCTCTTGCTTGGCAAACGGCTTCAGAAAAAAACAATGATTACTTCACAATTGAGCGTTCAACAGATGGAAAAAATTGGACAATCATTCAAGAAGTTAAAGGTGCAGGAAATTCGAATAGTGTTTTAAATTATGAAACCGAAGACGTCTTAATGGAAAAAGGAATCTATTATTATCGATTAAAACAAACCGATTTTGATGGTGCTTTCACCTATTCAGACATTCGAGCAGTTGCGGTGAACAACCCGACAAATGAAACGAGTATTTACCCAAATCCAACGAATGGAAGTTTTACACTTACATATTCAGAAGATAAGGAAGCACCAGCACTATACACAAGTATGGGAACTGAAGTAATCGAATTCAACGTAATTCCAACAGATGGTGGATTCATTTATGATATTTCAACTTTAGCGAATGGCATTTATTTCTTAAAAACAGCAACCGAGACAATCAAAGTTGTAAAGCACTAAGAAATTAATTTTAAACGTATTACCTCATTGTTAATTGTTGAAAAAACGACGTTAGCAATGAGGTTTTTTTATGTAATTTAATCTCCAATTCTAACCAAATGGATTCTGAGTTGTACTCCTGTCTTTTTGGTTGAAGTTTCAATAAAACAGTTCTTATGAAATCAGTTCATTTTTTTAAATTTCCATTCCTTTTAGTATTCGGTCTTTTGTTGATGTCACACGCTTGTGATAAGAAAAAAGGCGGAGACGAATACCAATGGGTAGATGAAGTCGTTACGAATACAGATGATGAATACATCAAAATAAATTTCACTGGCGATTACAAAGATCAATGGAAAAAAGTTGATTCATTGGAACAAAAAGGTTTGTATAAATCAGCCTTAGATGAAGTGAATTCTATATTTGAGAAAGCAAAAGATGTTGAAAACTCTCCTGAAATTGTAAAATCAGTTCTTTACAAATTAAAATTGAGTGATCGCTTGCGTGAGGAAAACTTGGTGATGTCCATAACAGAAGTTGATAGTTTAGCAGCTGTTTCCAACTTTCCAACCAAGCAAATTCTCTATTCTATTTCTGCTGAGGCTTATACACGTTATTACAACCAAAATAGATGGAAATTCATCAATCGTACTGAAGCACAAGGAATTGAATTGAACGACATTCGCACATGGGATTTAACAACCATCAATCGCAAAATCCGGGAAAATTATGAATTGTCTTTGACAGAAGTGAATCGTTTGCAAAAAAGTGAATTGATCGATTACAAAGCAATGCTGAACTTCTACGGAGAATCAAGCTTACAGCGACCAACTTTGTATGATTTCCTAGCACATCGCGCATTGAATTTCTATCAAAACACAGAACTTTCATTGCCAAGTGCTGAAAAACCGTTTGTTATTTCCGATAATAAATATTTCGCAACGAATCGAGAATTCTTGGAAGTTTCAAATCCGATCAACGATTCTATTTCGTTCTCAAATGATTGGCAAGCGTTAAAAATCTTGCGCGAATTGACTGCTTTCCATATGAATGATAAAACGCCTGAAGCATCATTTGATTTGGAGTTAATTCGTTTGGATTTCGTTTTATCAAAATCATTGAACGACACAAAATCTGCAGCGTTTGAAGCGGCTTTGAAACGTTTAATCGAAACGCATACTAGCAATGCGATAAGTACTGAAGCGATGTACAAATTAGCGAACTATTACAATAAGCTAGGTTCAACATATTCACTTGAAACACCTGAAAATCGCTGGAAAAAGGACGAAGCACATAAACTTTGTGAGCAAGCAATTGCTAAGTTCCCAAAATCGTATGGCGCTGGTTTGTGCGCAGACTTAATGAAAACAATTGAGATAAAAAACATCGATTTCACAACTGAAAAAAGTTATGCATCGGTCGTAAACAAACGTTGTTTGGTAACTTATAAAAATGTGGATCAAGTTTATTTCCGTTTGATAAAAACAGAACCTTCCTTCGATCGCAACTACAATTACAACCGTGAAGAAGACATTAAACGCCTATTGAAATTACCTATTGAAAAATCCTGGACAATCGACTTGCATGAAACGGCTGATTATCAGCAGCACACAACGGAATTTGTTTTACCGTCAATTGGAATTGGACATTACACCTTGCTTGCTTCAACTAAAGAAAAATTTGATTTGGATACCAACTCCATTTCGTACAACAACTTTTATGTGAGCGATCTTGCCTTTCTATTCAATTCAAGCTCTACCGCTCCAACCAATACGATTTACGTTACAGATCGTGAAACTGGAACTCCTGTGAAAGATGCGACGGTAGAAGTGTTTTCACAGAAATATGATTACACAACCAGCGCATACAAATACATAAAAGAGCAGAATTTAACGACAAATGAAAAAGGCTTAGCGGAAATAAAAAATTCAACCAACTATGTCAATCGCTTATTCAAAATCAGCAAAGGGAAAGATGTGTATTTGGAAAATCAAAACATGTATTTCTACCGTGAGATACTTGATGAAAAAGCCTATTCAACCACAAATTTCTTTTTGGATCGACAAATCTATCGTCCTGGACAAACAGTTTATTTCAAAGGAATTCGCATTCAGCACAAAGGAAACGATCATAAAATTGAAGTAGGAAAAACATCTGAAGTTGTTTTCCGCGATGCGAACTGGCAAGAAGTTAAAAAGGTCAAATTGACAACCAATGCTTATGGAACATTTTCAGGTTCTTTCGTGATCCCAGAAACTGGAATGACAGGAGAAATGAGCATAGAAAGTGAAAGTGGCTCGGTCTATTTTTCAGTAGAGGAATACAAACGTCCGAAGTTTGAAGTAGAAATGTTGCCGTTAACGGGTGTTTATAAATTGAATTCTACCATCAAGGTTGAAGGAAAATCCAAAACATTCTCTGGAGTTGCTTTAGATGGTGCAAAAGTGAATTACAGCATCGCACGTACGACTTCCATTCCCTATTGGATGTATTATTACTATCGAATCAATGCTAATACCTCTTCCAAAGAAATTAAAAACGGAACCGTTACAACTGATGCTGACGGTAAATTCGTAATTGATTTTGTGGCTGAAGAAGATTCTACAATCGATGCGAAGTACATGCCTTATTACGCTTATACCATTTCAGTTGATGTAGTTGATATTACAGGTGAAACGCATTCAGCAACGAATTACATTTCAGTTGGAAAAACGGCTTTATTACTTGGAATCAACACGCCTGCAGAAATCGAATCAAAAGATGTCAATAAGTTTGCAATCAGTTCAACAAACTTAAACGGTGAACCAGTAAATGCAGCTGGAACAATCAAAGTGCATCGTTTACAAGATAAAAAACAACTGTACCATGCGAGTGCTTGGCAACGACCTGATGTGCAAGGAATCTCTGAAAAAGAATTTAGACAATTATTCCCATTCGATGCGTTTAAAAAGGAAGAACTTTCGAAAAAAGGCGACATTGAAACAACTGTTTTAGATCGTTCTTGGAATTCAAAAACATCTGCTCAAATTGATTTCATTGGAATGAATTCATGGCTTCCAGGTGAATACATGATTGAATTAGCAGCGAAAGATTCATTTGGGGTTGATGTGAAAGAAATTCGCTACTTCACACTATTCGATAAAACAAGTAAAAAGGCATCGAAACGAGAAATCTTTAATGTTGCAATTGTAAAACAACATTGCGAACCAGGTGAAACAGCAGAATTCCTTGTTTCTTCGGCGGATTCTAACATGACAGTATTGTATGAATTAGAACAAGATGGAAAAATCTTGAAGCGTGAATTCATTAAATTGAGCAACGCGCAACAATTGATTTCAATTCAAATTCTTGAAAGTCATCGCGGAAATTTAGATGTGTTCTTTACTAGTTTCAAACATGGTCGTTCGTATACCGACAAGTCAACGATTTATGTACCATTCTCAAACAAAGAATTGTCGTTTGAGTTTGAAACCTTCAGAGATAAGCTATTACCAGGCCAAAAAGAAGAATGGAAAATCAAAATTAAAGGACCAAAAGGTGAAAAAGTGGCTTCAGAATTATTGGCAGCAATGTATGATGCTTCCTTGAATGAATTTGCGCAGAATTATTACTATTTAAGTGTTTTCAACGCGCATTATTCCAATCGCTATTGGTCAAGTTATTCGTTCGGAACAGCACAATCAATTGAATATGAAAACCATTTCAATTCAGCAAAAAGTTATACTGATTACCGCAATTACGATGAATTGAATTGGTGGAATTATTATCCTGGCAATTACTATTACTATGATGGAGTGAGCGCTGGAGCATCCTATTCTTATTCGAACGCAACAAGAAACGAACCGATGATGTTAAATGACGAATTGACTGTCACCGCAAATAAAGTAATGCCAAGCACTACGGGTTCTCTTTCACAAGGTTTTGCTAACTCAGAAATGCCAAAAGAATCTAAAAACAGTGAAAATGAATACGATAAAAACGATGGTCGTTTATCTATATTGATGGATTCAATTAGAACAGGAGAACAAGCAAATCTTGGAGCAGTAAAAGCACGCACCAACTTAAACGAAACAGCTTTCTTCATGCCTCAATTATCTACCAATGAAAAAGGAGAAGTATTTGTAAAATTCACACTTCCAGAATCCTTAACCACATGGTCTTTCATTGGATTAGCGCACACGAAAGATTTAAAAACAGGTTCTTTCCAAAAAGAAGTTGTTGCTCAAAAAGAATTGATGATTACACCAAATGCTCCTCGTTTCTTGCGTGAAGGAGATAAAGTAAAATTCACTGCGAAAGTTTCAAGTTTAGCAGGTAAAGATTTAAAAGGAACAGCAAGCTTGCTTCTTTTCGATGCGCAAACGAATCAGCCAATTGATGCTGCTTTCAAGTTGTCGAACGCTGAGCGTAGTTTCGAATTAAAAACTGGACAAAGCAATGTGTTGACATGGGAATTAAACGTACCAGTTGGAATTAGTGCGATCAATTATCGTGTTGTTGCAAAAGCTGAGAGTCACACAGATGCTGAGGAAAACACTTTACCTATTCTATCAAACAGACTGTTGGTTACTGAATCATTGCCATTACCATCAAAAGGAATTGGAACGAAAGAATTTACCTTTAAAAAATTGGTAGAAAGTGGTTCTTCAACAAGCTTGGATCACCATTCATTGACCTTGGAATACACATCGAATCCAGCGTGGTATGCGATTCAAGCAATGCCTTACATGATGGAATATCCGTATGAATGCGCTGAACAAACATTTACTCGCTTCTATTCAAATGCATTAGCAACAAACATCATGAACTCAAGTCC
>JBDKHH010000142.1:0-5278 GCA_039797785.1 Bacteroidota bacterium
AACGTTGCACCTCTTATTGTTTTACGCTCCTAGTTGTTTTACTAGTTGCTGTTGCATGTAAATCAAAATCAAGAATGACAATTACGATTGATAAACAAATCCAGCTTCTCGATATTCCTTCAGCTTCAGGGATTGAAAATGATGGTGAATATTTATGGGTAATAGGAGATAATTCTCCCTTCATTTTTCAGATGAACAAGGAATATCACATTCAGAGTAAATACACGATTTCAAATGGTTTGAAAACGGAACACTTGGAATCTACAATTTCCAAGGATGAAAAGAAAGATTTCGAGGCAATGACCTTGATTGATTGGGAAGGTGAAAAATGTATTTTCCTGTTTGGTTCTGGATCTAAATCGCCGCAACGTAACGATGGATTGTTGATTTCACTTCAAGGAGGCGTAATTGAAACCTTTGATTTAACCGAGTTTTATGAATTGATTCAAGAAGAAGCGAAATTGGATGAAGAGGATTTTAATATCGAAGCAGCTGCCATATTAGAGGATAAATTGTACTTGTTTAATCGCGGGAAAAACAAGTTGATTTCCATGAAAACGAAACACTTTATTGACTTTATTTCTGGTCATGAAGAATCCGTAAAATTAAAAGCCAGCACAATTGATTTACCAAGTTTAAATGGTGTGAAGGCTGGATTTTCTGGCGCAACAACAGATTTAGAAAACAAACGAATTTTATTTTCTGCTTCAGTTGAAAATACATCCAATTGGGTTGACGATGGTGCTGTTTATGGAAGTTACATTGGAATAATTGTCCCAGATGAATTACAACATCATTACACGCCAGACTGCACGCTGTTGGAAAAAGATAAAACGCTGTTAATTAAAGTCGAATCATTGACAGTAATTGAATCAAACAAGGAAAAAACGAAGGTCGTGGCTGTAACAGACAGCGATGGAAGTGCGTCTGAATTATTGGAAGTGACGATCATGAATTAGAAAAAAATAGAAATAGTTTGAACGCCACTCATTCCGATCACTATCGGGACAGGTGGCGTTTTTTGTTTAAACTGCGGAAAATCGCAGTAAAATATGCGGAAAACCGCACCCTTAATTTTGAAATTAAATTGTATTATTGCCCTGTTACTTGTAGAACCGAAATTATGACTAAACTTCATCTAAACCGAAAGATGTTTTTATCTTTTAAATTATCCTTACTAGCTGTTTTAACAATTAAAATTGGTTTTTCACAAACCTTTAGTATATCTAATCAAACCAGTATTGGAACATATCAAAATGATAATATTGTCGGTAGGGGTATTAAATTGTCAGATGGTAATTTTTTAAGCCAAATAGGGACTGAAGGAGGAATAGATGGTGATAAAACTATTCCAAGTTTTGGTGGTTCGGATATTTGGTTGTTTAAAACTGACGTTAATAATCAATTAATTTGGCAAAAAGCAATTGGAGGTCCAAGTATGCAGCTTCCCATGGATATACATGAAGATCAGTTTCAAAATATTTATCTTGCTGGAATTATTGACTCTACGTTTTGGGGCAGTCCAATTTTAAATACCAATGGTTATTCTGATTATTACCTTGCTAAACTTTCATCCGCTGGAAGTTTAATTTGGCAAAAGAACTTTGGAGGCGATTTAAATGAAAATGTTAAAAATATTTTATCATTGGGTGATTCGATGATTATTTTGAGTGGATATTCTTTTTCTGGAATAAGTGTTGACAAAACTAGTCCAAATTATGGGTTTTCAGATGCATGGGTAATTGCGTTGGATACAAGTGGAAATCTACTTTGGGAAAAATCGTTTGGCGGAAGTCAAAGCGAATATGTCCAAGGTGTTGTTTATAATCCTGTACACAATTCCTTTCTAGTCGTAATGCGAAGTAATTCACCAATTTCTGGGAATAAAACCGTTGACACATTTGGAGCAGATGACATTTGGATTGTCGAATTGGATATAGATGGATCAATTTTACAACAAAAATCATTCGGTGGAACTTCATCAGAATTAGCACAAGATATTACCCTTAATTTTTCCGGTAACGGATTTTATGTACTTGGACAATCTAATTCCTCTCCAAGTGGAAATAAAACTTCAATAAACTATGGGAATAATGATGTTTGGCTTTTTGAAATTGATGCAAACCTGAATATGATTCATGATCAAAGCTTTGGAGGAAGCAATATTGATTATGGTATCGATTTAATCAAAAGGGACAATGGAGAATTACTTGTTTTTGGCGGCGCACTATCAGGAATTTCAGGAGTAAAGACGGAAGCATCATATGGAAGTGGAGACAATTGGATTTTAGGCATTGACGAGAATTTTATTCTCCAATGGCAGAAGACAGTTGGTGGGTCAACTAATGATACTCCACTTTCCATTTTAGAAACAAGTCATAATCAGTTTAAGGTTTTTTCTAGTTCAGAATCTCCTGTTTCAGGAAATAAAACAGTGGCAACAAAAGGGAATAGAGATGTTTGGATCTATGATTTATCAACAACAGCATCAATATCAAGTATTGTAGATAATCCAATTTCGTATTACCCGAATCCAATTTCAAATATGTTGTTTTTTAATAATATTGAGGAGCATTCAAAGGTTTTGGTTTTTAACCAAATGGGGCAATTGGTCATTAAAACAGAAGTTTTAAATTCATCCATTGAAACAAACTCACTTTCAAGTGGCATTTATATGATTCAAGTTGAAACTGAGTTTGGAACCTTTACGGAGAAGATTATTAAGGAGTAAATTAATTGTCGTTGATACAGAGCATGGGAGTTAAATACTCCCACTTTTATCACTTCAATTCGGAAAACCGCACCCCTGATTTTGAAATAAAATTGTATTATTGTCCTGTTACTTTTAAAACCGAATTTATGAAATTACAACTACCTTTTGTTCAGCTGCAACTTTTCGTTTTACTTTTAGTCGTATTTCCATTTTTCGATATTGCCGCACAAACACCTGCATCAACATTTCAAGCATCAATTGGAGGCAATGGTAATGACTCAGGATCAAGATTTGATATTCCAAATTCAACGGACTATTTTGTCATAGGCAGTTCCAATTCAAATATTTCAGGAGATAAATCTGAAAACTCAAGAGGAATGGATGATTTGTGGCTTGTAAAATTAGATGCAAATAATACAATTATTTGGGATAAAACAATTGGAGGAAGTGAAAATGATTGGGTGCGCGGTGCTTTAATAGTTGATAACAAACTGTACATCTTGGAATCTTCTTCTTCGCCAGTAAGTTGCGAAAAAACAGTTGCCCCTTTTGGTATGTCTGGTACATTCGACTTTTGGTTACTTTGCTTTGATCTGGATGGTAATTTACTGTGGCAAAATGGTTATGGTGGAGATGGTGACGATTTAGCCAATGGATTGATTCTATTGCCTGATGGAACACTTTTATTAAATGGTGTAAGTAATTCAGGTGTTTCAGGTAATAAAACAACTTCTCCTTTGGGAGGAGATGATATTTGGCTTGTTCAAATAGATACTATTAATGGTTCTATTTTAAATCAAAAAAGTATTGGAACTAGTAATTCGGAACTAGGACAGGTGGCAAAACTAATGCCTGATTCAACAATTTGGCTAATTTCAACAGCGACTTATGGAACATCATCGGATAAAACGGATCCTGGATATGGATTAAACGATATTTGGCTATTAAAAATGGATACAAACCTGAACATTTTACAAGACAAATGTTTTGGAGGTACAGATACAGATTACGGATCCTCCCTTTCAATCAATGAACACGGAATTTTTATTCTTGGTTCATCTGCATCCACAATTAGTGGGAATAAACAAGCTCCTTATCAAGGAAGCATTGATGGATTACCATATCCAGACAGTTGGTTAATAAAAATTGATGAAAACTGGAATATTCTCTGGGACAAAACATACGGTGGAACTTATTTTGACTACGGGAGTAGTTTATTTGCTGCACCTTCAAATAAACTCGTAATGACCGTTACAAGTTATTCTGGAATAAGTGGGAATAAAACTGCCCCTCTTCGTGGTGACAGTGATATTTGGTTATTGATATTGGAGAGCGATGGAACAATTTTACAGCAAGAAACATACGGAGGTAGTTCTACTGATTTTGGAGGTTTCAGTAATAATGCAATTAATCCTTCTGAATTATTTTTCGGAGGGTCCTCTTTAAGCGGGGTTTCAGGTAATAAAACTGTACCATCAAATGGGGGCTGGGATATTTGGTTAATGACATTAGATGCCTCACAATTTCTGTCGATTAACGAAAAGCCATCTGAAGAATTATTTATCTACCCGAACCCAATTTCAAATATGTTGTTTTTTAATAATATTGAGGAGCATTCAAAGGTTTTGGTTTTTAACCAAATGGGGCAATTGGTCATTAAAACAGAGGTTTTAAATTCATCCATTGAAACAAACTCACTTTCAAGTGGTATTTATATGATTCAAGTTGAAACTGAGCTTGGAACCTTCACGGAAAAGATAATTAAGGAGTAAAAATTGAATAAGATTTGTTATCTTTTTCAATTTTATAGATAAGTCTAAATTCAACTTAAACTTAAACTTTTCCTTGATGCGATAACAAAATGGCAATTGGACGAGTTCGTTCGAAATGTGCCAAAAGTATGATGATAATCACTGTAATCGGAACACTGACAATCATTCCTGTGATTCCCCAAATTGCTCCCCAAAATGCCAATGCAAATAACGCTACAAGCGGACTGATATTTAAGGAATCTCCCATTAATTTTGGTTCCAATAAGTTTAAAATCAAGGTTTGAATTGTGCCTAAAATGAAGAACAAAAACAAGGCAGAGGTCATTTCTCTAAATTGAATCATCGCAAATAATGAAGGTAGAATAACTGCCAACAAAGCACCGATGACTGGAATGAAATTCATGATAAAAATTAGCGAAGCCCAGAACAATGGCGAGTTAACGCCAAACGCAAATAAGGTAATGAAACAAACGGTTGCTGAAATAAAACTAATCAAGGTTTTTAAGCCAATGTAATGGGTAATAGAGTGTTCGATGTTTCCTAAAAGCACTTTAATTTCTGTGTATTTCTCTGGATTCGAGAAAATCAAATGCATCTTCATTTTGAAATTCGATTCTTCAATAAACAAGAAAATCAAATAGAACAAGACCATCATGATATTGCCCATGATGCCCGTAACTGAATTCAAAATAGGATTGACCATCTTGGCGATTTCAACATCACTCAACTTGTCGGTAATTGTTTGACTCACATTCATGCCTGTCAGTTGATTGATCTGCGCGACAATTGAATC
>JBDKHH010000143.1:0-4433 GCA_039797785.1 Bacteroidota bacterium
ATGGTAAAAGAATTGAATCTGGAACCAATTGCGCGTTTGGCGTCGTATTCCGTTGTTGGAGTTGAACCAAGAATCATGGGTATTGGACCTGTTGATGCAATTCCAAAAGCAATAAAAGCAGCTGGTTTGTCATTAAACGATATTAATTTATTCGAATTGAATGAAGCATTTGCTTCTCAGTCGTTGGCTGTTATTCGTGAAACAGGAATCAATCCAGATTTAGTAAACGTAAACGGTGGTGCTTTGGCTCTTGGTCACCCACTAGGTTGTACAGGCGCAAAACTGTCAGTTCAAATCATGAATGAATTGAAAAAACGTCAACAAAAATATGGTATTGTTACCATGTGTGTTGGTACCGGACAAGGTGCAGCTGGCGTTATAGAAATGATTTAACAAAATAAGTTTTAGTTAAAAGCCGCTTTCAGAAATGAAGGCGGTTTTTTTGTGTTTGATTTTACCTAGTTGTAGTTAGTATCGAGCTCTAACAATAATCTTATCTTTGTGGTATGAATAAACATCAACAACAAATCGATTCAATTTTGAGTTCTATCGGATTCTCTGAATTAAATCAACTACAACAAGAAACACTTGAGAAAAGTGAGACGTCAAAAAACATGATGCTCCTTTCTCAAACAGGTTCAGGAAAAACATTCGCTTTTCTTTTACCGCTTTTCTTACGTTTAGACCAACAAGCAACAGATATTCAAGCAGTCATTCTTGCTCCTTCAAGAGAATTGGCTATACAAATTGAAAGCGTTTTTCGCGCTATGAAAACGAACTTCAAAGTATTGACATGTTACGGAGGACACTCAATGCAAGTTGAAAAAAATAGTTTATCAGAATCACCTGCTGTTTTAATCGGAACTCCAGGAAGAATCTGCGATCACATCACACGAAACACAATCGATTTGTCGAATGTAAAGCAATTTATTGTTGACGAATATGACAAAAGTTTAGAGTTTGGTTTCGAGGATCAAATCAAGTTCATCTATCAAGAATTTACTGATTTAAGACAAACTACCCTAGTTTCTGCAACTGAGCACAAAGAATTTCCAGCCTATTTGGATTTCAACGCTCCGACAATCATTAATCACTTGTCGAATTCGCAAGAGCCATCAATTACATTTTGGAATTTCCCAGTGAAAACAAGTACCAAGTTTGAGCGTTTGTTTGATTTATTATGCTCGTTTAATGGCGAATTAACGATTGTATTTTGCAATTTTAGAGAAGCCACGGAAAGTGTATCTGAATATTTAAATGAAAACGGCTATGAATCCATTATTTATCACGGGGGAATGGAACAGGATGAACGTGAACGAGCGCTTATTAAATTTAGAAATGGAAGTTATCATACATTAATTTGTACAGATTTAGGATCTCGTGGTTTGGACATTCCTGAAATTCAACATGTCGTGCATTTCCAATATCCGCATAGTGAAGAAGCATTTATTCATCGCAACGGACGAACTGCCAGAATGAAAGCAAATGGTTCATCGTATTTGTTAATTAACAAAGAAGAAAATACACCAGATTATATTCAAATTCCAGATACAGAATACCGTATTCCAAATGATTTGATGGGACCAACAGAAAGTCCTTGGATTACCTTGTATTTCAGCGGCGGTAAAAAAGACAAGATTAATAAAATTGATCTTGTAGGGTTCTTGGGACAAAAAGGTGGTTTAAAGAAAGAAGAAATTGGATTAATTTCCGTTCAAGATTTCACATCGTATGTTGCTGTGAAACGCAAAAACATCAACAGCCTTCTTGCAAAAATTCGAATTGAAAAAGTGAAAGGTAAAAAACTAAAAATTGCCATTTCGAAATAAAGGAATGTAATTGAAATTGTATGGTGGCACTGATTTTATGAGCTAAATCATAATATCTCCACCAAAAAAGATTTAATTTTGCAAAATGCTTAAAAAATCAATCATAGTATTATTTGCTGTAATTATCTGCTTTCAAGCGGTAATTCAGACACTTATTATGATTGATTGGAAAGTAAACCAAGATTTTATAACTGCACGTTATTGTGTTAACAAGAACAAACCAGAACTAAAATGTAATGGGCAATGTCAACTAGCAAAAAAATTGCGTAAGGTTGAAAATGAAATTAATTTGCTTGATTCGAAAGGAAAAAATCAATCCAAAAAGGAGTTTAAAACGAAACAAGCTGAATTCACCTTGCTTAAACCAGAATTTCCATCAATTTCGAATGACGGTTACTACATAACAAAAAGCACAAATTACTATTATAGTGATCATTATGATTTTGATATAAATCAAACTATTGATCATCCTCCTTGCTAATGATAACTATTTGAATACTCTTATTGAAAAATTAATTAGTTAACTCGCCTTCGGGCAATTAGTAAAAAACATGAAAAATTTATTTATTTCTGCGGCACTTGTTGTGTCCGCACTTTCCGTATCGTCATGTAAAAAAGATGATAAAGACACAACACCAACAGAGACAACAGGTACTGTTGAACTTAACATGGCTCATCGTTGGGGAATGGGTGCGGACAATTTCTTGTTAAACATGGAATTAATTCACCCTATGACGCAAGACACAATGACCTTTACTACATTTAAATATTACGTTTCGAACATTAAATTCAAAAAAGCGGACGGAAGTTGGTATGTTCACCCTGAAAGTTATTTCTTAGTTGATTTAGCGACTGCAGGTTCAGAAATTTTATCAATTCCAAATGTTCCTACTGGCGAATATACTGACATGGAATATACAATGGGTGTAGATAGTTTAAGAAATGTATCAGGTGCACAATCAGGTGCTTTAGCTGTTGCAAATAATATGTTCTGGAGTTGGAATTCAGGATATATCATGGTGAAAGCTGAAGGAACTTCGCCTAATTCTGGTTCTGGTTCTTTTGCATTCCATTTAGGTGGATTTATGGGAAGTAACAATGTTGTAACTGTTAAGACAGTTAATTTTGCTGGAAACTCTTTGACAGTAACTGGTGGACACACTTCAGAAGTTCATATGACTGTAAATCCTGCTAAACTTTGGCATTCTTCTGCTTCTTTAGCAACTACAAGTTCTTTGATGATGCCAGGTGCTACTGCAAAAACAATGGCGACAGATTTCTATGGTGGTATCGCTTTTGATCACATCCACGAATAATAATCATTCCCCTCTGTTTGACAGAGGGGATTTTTTTCAAAATATGAGAACAATATTATTCATAGTTGCGATTAGTGCTTTTCTATTTTCATGTAAAAAAGGGGAAATTGAAAATTACAAAGAATGGGGATTTGAAAAACCTTCACATTTTCCAGAACCGCATTACAAATTTGAAAACAATACTCAAACCTACGATCGTTTTGATTTAGGACGTGAATTATTTTATGATCCGATTTTATCATTGGATAGCACCATTTCTTGTGCAAAGTGTCATGCTCAAACCCATGGATTCGCAGATCATAATGTAAATTTTAGTTTAGGAGTAAACAATACTGTTGGAAAAAGAAACTCTCCAGCTTTATCTAATTTGGCATGGTATCCAAACTTCATGTGGGATGGTGGTATTAATCATATCGAAACGTTTTCTTTCGCGCCCATTACCAATCCATTAGAGATGCATGAAACAATGGCAAATGTGGTTGCTAAATTAAATGCAAGTGAAGACTATAAAGCGAAATTCAAAAAAGCTTACGGAAGTGAAACTGTAACAGATCAAAAACTGTTGAAAGCACTTGCTCAATTCATGGCAATGATGATTTCTGCAGAATCAAAATACGACAATTACGTATTAGGTAAAACAACATTTACTAGCGCCGAAGAAAATGGATTACAATTATTCAGAACGCATTGTGCCTCTTGTCATACAGAACCTTTAACAAGTTCTTTTGGCTTTGCAAACAATGGTTTAGACAGTGATTTTACGAATGATTTAGGCAGAGGCTTGGTAACACAAGATCCAAACGACAATGGGAAATTTAGAATTCCCTCGTTGAGAAATGTTGCACTGACATATCCATATATGCACGATGGTCGTTTCTTCACATTGAATCAAGTTATAGATCACTACAGCAACGGAATTGTTCAAAGCTCAACGCTAGATCCGAATCTAGGAACCGGATTTAATTTCACAGCACAAGAAAAACAAGACATTATCACCTTCTTAAATACATTAACTGATCAAAACTATTTGGCAAATCCATTCCTCTCAGAAAAGAAAAAATAGAATTTTAAGTATGCGTGCATAATAATTGAAATCTTTTATTAACTTAGTAGCATGACACTTTAAATTACATCTATAGAATGGAACCAACAAATAACAATCCAATCAAAGGCGGAGAATTTCTTATCCGTAAAACGTTACCGAGTGAAATTTTCATTCCTGAAGAATGGAATGAAGAACAAAAGATGATTGCACAAATGTGTGATGATTTTATCGTACAAGAAATCC
>JBDKHH010000144.1:0-3354 GCA_039797785.1 Bacteroidota bacterium
GTAACGGATCAAAATGGATGTACTACAACAAATAACATCACATTGGTTGATCCTCCTGCATTTACATTTGGAGTTGGAGTTTCAACAAATTATAACGGACAAGATATTTCATGTTTCGGAATGTCAGATGGTGGTATTGATTTAACTGTTTCTGGCGCAACACCAGGTTATACTTTTGCTTGGACGAATGGAGCAGGTGCTGCGGTTAGTGCTATTGAAGATCCAGTTGGCTTGCCTGACGAAACATATACAGTATTAGTAACTGATTTGAACGGTTGTACATTTACAACAGCCATTACTTTAACAGAACCACCATTGTTAACTGGTGTTCCTTCTGTAACAAGTGATTACAATGGTCAAGATGTAAGTTGTTTCGGTTCTACTGATGGAGCTGTTACAATAGTTCCAAACGGTGGAACACCAACGTATTCATACTTATGGACAGATCCAACCGCGAACACGATTGGTGCAAATCAAAATCAAGCTGGAGTAGGAGCAGGAACGTATGGTGTTACAATTACCGATGTGAATGGATGTACGTTCAACACGACAATTTTAGTGACACAACCAACACAATTGACAACAGGAACAACGATTTTAACGAATTATTTTGGTCAAGCAGTAAGTTGTGAAGGTGCAACAGACGGAAGTGTGCAAGCAGATCCAACTGGTGGAACTCCAGGGTATTCTTATTCTTGGAATACGGTTCCAGCTCAAAGCACGAATCCTGCTGTTAATATGGGAACAGGAACGTATACAGTAGTTGTTACAGATGCAAATGGATGTGTAGCGTCTAATGTTGTTACTTTAACTGCGAATCCATTACCAACGTTTGACTTACCTCCAGTGGTTTACAGTTGTGAAGGTTATCCAGTTGCTATCGATTCGCAATCAGAACCAGGAAGCTCTTGTACATGGGTATTCTCAGACGGACAAGTTATCAATGATTGTGGACCTGTTTATGTAAACTTCCCGAATACACCGAATTGCTATGATGTTCAATTGTCAGTAATCAATGCACAAGGTTGTTCAAATTCTATTTCAATGACAAACTTCATTTGTGTTGTTCCTAATCCAAATGCTTCGTTCTCTGCAGAAGATTACACGTTGTCAATGTCGAATGACGGAACATTCTTCCACAATACATCAACAGGAGCTCAAGATTATTATTGGAACTTTGGTGATGGTAGTGAATGGAGTACTGTTGAAAATCCTTACCACCAATTCCCAATTGAGGATGCAGAAGTAACGTTTGATGTTTGGTTATTTGCTGTTTCGGAATATGGATGTATCGATTCAACGAGCAGAATTATCGATGTTGAAGAAGAATTAATCATTTATGTTCCAAATACAATCACTCCTGATGGAGATGAATATAACAATGATTTCTTCCCAGTGCTTTCTTCTGGTTTCAGTGAGCAGGGTTATAGCTTATTAATCTTCAACCGTTGGGGTGAATTGTTATTTGAATCACATGATATATCAGTAGGTTGGGATGGAACGTATAAAGGAGAACTTGTTCAAGATGGAACATATACATGGAAAATCACTGCGAAGAACAAAAAGAATGACGATAAGGAAGAATATGTCGGTCATGTCAATGTACTTCAATAAACAGCATAAAAAAAGGGCGACATTTAATTGTCGCCCTTTTTTGTTTTAAGTATTGATTAACAAAATTCGTTATACGCCTCTGATAAATTTTCTGCAATCATTTGAGCTGTTCCACCTTCAATGTGGTGACGCTCTAAGAAATGAACCAATTTACCATCATTGAACAATGCAATTGATGGAGATGATGGAGGATAAGGTAAGAAATACTTTCGTGCTTGGTTTGTAGCTTCACCATCAACTCCAGCAAAAACTGTTGCTAATTCAACTGGTTTTTTCGAGTTGTTTAATGATAATTTTACGCCCGGACGCATATTTCCTGCTGCACATCCGCAAACAGAGTTTACAACGACTAAAAGTGTTCCTTTTGAGTTTTGAATTGTTTGATCTACTTCGTCGATTGTTGTTAATTGCTTGAAACCAACTTTTGTAAGGTCGTCCTTCATTGGTTTTACTAGTTCTGGTGGATACATACGTATATATTTTTAGTGTTTGTAGTACAAAAATACAAAATGTAAAAACGAATGTATAAAATGAAGGATTATTTATTTTGAAAATCGTCCCAATGAAACCTCTTTGTCTACTTCCGTTTCATGTAAAATGAAATCAGCCATTTCTTTGCTTAACAATGGTGCTAACATATAACCTTTTGTCCCTAATCCATTATAAACGTACAAAGAAGGGTAATCTGGATGACGGCCAAGAACCGGTCGTCGATCAAGCATTGTTGGACGAATTCCAGCATTGTGACCAATTACATCAAACGGTTCATCTGTTAAAATGCGAATTTTTTCAATCAAATCATTTTTACCTTCTTCGGTTAATTCATCTTCATAGGTTTCCCAAACATAGGTTGCGCCAACACGAAATTTTCCATTACCAATTGGTAAAATAAAACATTTGCGATTCAATGATTCAGTTTCCGTAATGCTTGATGATTCAATCGTTAATGTTTCACCTTTTGTTGGATTGATTGGCACATGATTAAACCATGGGTTGTGACGAATCTCAACTCCTTCACAGAAAACAATTCCATCGTAGTTGACTCCTTTATACGTTCCACTTTCAGGATCAATAACTGAATAATCAACTTGTTCTTGGCGAACAATATTGTTTTCCGCAATCCATTCTTTTCCTTTCGCTAAAAATTCTGTCGTTGATATATATGAAGAAAGCTTTACTCTGCCTGTTCCAAAATCGTTTTTTGCCAAGGAATATGTTTCATCTTCTTCGTTAACAACAGCTAAATAACCTTGGTAATCTGGATTCAATTGTTTTTTCAACCAATAGCCACGTTCTTGTTCGGAAGAAAACATTCTTCGAATTGTAATCGGATGATAGAATTGTGCCTTACATTCTCTTTCCCAATTCGTATAAAAATCAATGGCAAAAGGTGAAAATTCATCTAGTCGCCATGATTTAGTCATGCGTCTAAAAACCATTGGGTTGATTAGTCCTGCGGCAATAGCTGAACTACGATTGTTTCCTGAATCAACTAATGTAATGTGATGACCTGCATCGATGAGGTGTTTTGCTAATGTGATTCCTGCAACTCCCGCTCCAACGATTAAAAAATTTTGTTGTGTCATTATTTGGTAACAGCTAAACTGATAATACTAACGCGAAGGTCGGGATAATTTTCCTTGATTGAACGCACCAAGGCTTCAATTGTGGCACCTGTTGTTACGACATCATCGACAATTGCGATGTGTTGATAGACTTTTGAACGTTTGCGCAAATCAA
>JBDKHH010000145.1:0-12917 GCA_039797785.1 Bacteroidota bacterium
CACTACCAGCCCAATTTTGATAAATCCCAGCAACAACAGCACCAACATGATAATTGTTTTGATTGTTATCATTTCCGTTTCTCATTTTTGTTCCACGTTCTGGTCCTGTAACCCAATACCAATAACCCTCTGCGTTTGCATTGTTATTTGTACCTCCTGAATTCGAAGATGATGCGTACAAGGTATAACCCAAAGCAGTGTTGATTTCGCTGTAACGATCAGAACATCCAATCCATGAATCTTGACCAAGTAAAACAGAAATAAAACTATTTTCCGCTTGAGAAGTAACTGTTGCTAAATAACCTTGAAGTCCGAATAAAGAACTTAATGCGGCGTTATTTTTCGCATCTGTCCATGAAGTGTTTGCTGTACTTTGGTAGTAAAAATGTCCATTTAAAGGATTGTAATATGCGTTTCCTGCAATAAAACTTACTTGTCTACTTTCTGGAAAACAAGTTGCTGAAACAGTTTGAAGTTTAACCGTACGAAGCAATGTTTGCCAATTCGCTGCTGTTGTTGTTCCAGAGAACACTAAACTATGTGTAAGGGTATTGAAAGGGCTTGAAGTTATTCCTGATGGAAGCGCTCCAGTATATGTCAAAACATCACCAGGCATATATGTACCCGTGATTGTAACAATGAATCCATTAATAGTACCGTTCGAGTTTACAACTAAGTTTGGATCAACAACTGTTGAAACATTGTTATTAATTGTATTGGTGGTTGTTGTTCCTGAAACGTCAACTTGAGTTGCAATTTGCCCAAACACTTGAAAGAACAAGTTGAACACAACTAATGCTGTTAGTAGTACAGATTTAATGGCTTTTACGTTTTGATTTGATAATACTAAATTTTTCATAACACATTTTTTACGTTAATATGTTTCTGGTCTGAATAGAAACACGTAATCTGTATAGTAAAATCTGTGCCTAATTCACAATCCCTTTAAAATAGGCTGTTTACAAAATGTCACTCTCTTGTATGTTTCCAATTTTGGGACAACTATTCCGAATTCAGGATTTATTCTTAAAAAAAATGAGGTAATTATAAAAGAGAAAAGGGACTGTCTTTCAACAAATCCCTTTTCAGTTCAGACCATAATTTAACGTAAACTATGTATTTACTATATGAGGTAGTGTCCCGAAGGACTCATAAAGCCAAAATAAATATGGTTAAATATATACCATAGAAACTAAACCTTGAAATTCTTTATATTTTTTTTTGAATTTCATCGTTATAAAATTAGTTTGAAACCAAAATGGCATTCTAATTTCATTCTAGAATAATTGAAAAAGATGGAAGATACACGTTTGTATCTTCCATTCTTTTTTCAGACCATAATTTTAACGCAAACTATGTTTTACTATACTAGAGGTCGCGGTTCCGTTAGAAACCTGGATATAGTACATTCCTGGAGCAGCTTCCATATTATCGATATGGAATATATTATTGCCTTTTTCAACTGTAACGTTCATTTTGTACACATCCATTCCACGTGCATCTTTAATTGTAATTGCGGATGCCCCTGTAATTTCTTCTGATGTGAAGTCAATATAGAAATCTCCAGCACTTGGATTTGGATATACTTTTACAGTTCCCAAGGTTGAGTTTTCCCCACAATTTGCACTTGCAATATTGAACGTTTCAGATGCTCCGTCAAAATCTGTTTGTGTTAATCGATAATAGTTCACACCTGCTGCGGCATTGTTGTCTACGGTTGAATAGTTAATTAGTTGGGTTGAGTTACCAGCACTTGCTAATGAAGTTAAAACTGTCCAGTTAATTCCATCTCTTGATTTCTCAATTGTGAAGCTTGCTGAATTATGCTCCGATGCAGTTGCCCATGTAACATCAACTTTTCCCTCTCCCTTGCAGTTCGCTTGGAAATTTATCAATTCTACAGGTAATGGTGATGATTGAGCACTTCCATGCAACCAGAATTCGGAGAAACTTGGAATAGAGAAATCAACATAATTTGCAGCAACACTAGAATAAGTCGCAGTTAAACCATTTCCTAATTGTGCATGAAAAGTAGTTGTTCCCACTCCACAGTTGTCTGTCGCGATATCATTAACATTTGTATTTGCTCCATTTGAGTATTTTGAAAGTCCTAAATCCGCAGTCGTCAATAGATCATCGTTTGGATTAAAATTGGTTGATGCTGCTGACGAAAGACTTGAGAACTCAGTGTTTTCATATGGCAACCTTACTAAGACAGCCGAAGAAGGTTGATTTGATGGCGTTATTACCCAGTGGCGTCCCATAACTGAAGTGGTAAAAATTGGATTTGAACTTGCACATGCATCAACTAAAACTGGTGCACCTTCAACATATGACGTTGCTGTTACCAATCCTAAATCTTGACCTTGAGAATTTATTGAGGCAATCAATCTTCCTGAAGAATGATAAAAATGCACCCATCCATTTTGATTTACAACACATGTTGCATCTTCATTATCCTGAGCTAATGAAGAACCTGCAGTTGGTAAAGTCAAAAGAACATCATCTGTAGCAGAGCAACCATTTAATGCTCCAGTTAAAGTATATGTTGTAGATGTTGAAGGTGTAGCAACTGGATTTGCAATTAAAGAATTACTCAATGTTACAGCCGGAGACCAAGAATAAGTTGCTGATGGTGCTACTTCTCCATAGGTAATTGACCATGAGTTAATAGTTCCAACATCACCAGAAGCATTATCAATCACTAATAACGTCCAAGTTCCATTTGCTGTTCCTGTCAATGTGGACAAAGAAACTTCTGGGGTAAAAGAACCTGTAAATGGTGAAGCCCCTAGAGTAATTGAACTGCCTGAAGAGGTGAAATATGTATTTGAGTAATTATCACCAGAACCACCATTTCCACTACTTAAGTCGATTGAAGAACCATTTGGCGCGATCAATGTTAAACTTAAATCAGAATCCCAAGTATGCGTTATATTAACTGCAACACCGCTGATTTGAGAAGCTGAAACAGATGCTCCTGAAACAATTAATGTTGTTGATGCACCCAATGGATCAACATCTGGAATGGCAACAGCTGATGAAGAACTAGCAGTTGAATTTGAAAGTACTTGTCCGTTTAATGTAGCGTTTTGTCCAATACAAATTGTTTGATCGATTCCTGCATTTACGATAGGTGAATTATTGATTGTTATTGCAGGAGAAGTATAAACTGTATTTCCAGGTCCACCCCCATTTGTATTGTTTGCGAACCAAAAATTCGCCTCATTGACAATATCAAAGGTGAGATTATTCGGTCCTGCAGTCATCGGAGCGGTTACAGTTAAATTATACGTTTGAGTTGCACCTGGCGCTAAATCATTTGCATCAGTTCTAATAAAATAGTCTGCCTCTGCGTTCCATTTTACTCCAATATTAATATCTGGCGTTGCGTTTGTCCAAGTAGATGAACCTGTATTTGTTACAGTTACCGATATTGTTCGTGTTTCACCAGCACACCAATTTGAAGAACCTGTGTTCATGGATACCCAAGCATCTGTCCAAGCTGGAGCTGAACAAGTTCTAGAAATTGTAAATGTACCAACATTTGCAGCTGTCCCGGTTGAATTCCAATGGGCTACATAAACATAATAAGTCACGCCATTTGTTGTGCCGAAAGTGTAATTCTCCGTACCATTTGTTCCTCCAACATCTTGAGTTGAAATAAGAACTGTACTTCCACAAGTTCCAGAAACAATCGTCATTTCTTGATCGAAACCACCTGTTCCTGTGGTTGAAAGGGTTGTTTGCTGACCGTTTCCTGTGAATGAATACCAAACACCAAAAGGAGACGCCAATCCTCCACCTCCCGGTGCAGTTTCTGAAACTGTATTTACGGTTGTTCCTGCAAGATTTAAAGTACCGCACGGTAATGAAGTTGCACTAGCACAAACATCGTTACCAGGAGGTGAAATAAGAGTCACTTGTACAGGTGATGAGCTTCCTGACGTTGATCCAGTTGAACAGTTTACAATGCATTGATACCATGTGTTGGCTGTTACTGTTGCTGCGTATGTTGAAGAAGTTGCACCACTGATGTTCCCCCATGGCCCGCTAGAAGTTGATGCACTTTGCCATTGATATGTTACACCTGTTCCACTTGTGAAATTTTGTAGTGATAAATTTACCGTTCCACCTGAAAGCACTGAAGTTGATGAAGATAACGTATTTCCTGGCGTTGGCGTTCCTGAACATGCGGTTGTTGATGCAAAAGTTAGCTGAACATTTGGACGTGTTGTTGATCTTGTTCCATTTCCTGCTGGTGCTGTATTGTCGGCGTTCCAATATTGATAATATTGAATATTACCTTGTGTAGCATACCTAAATTGCTTTGCTGTTGAACCTTCATTTCCAGTTGCTGTTGCATTCGTTTCAATTATTATTTCTAGGTTATTTGTACCCCCTGAATAGTTAAACGGTGTGCTAAGATTTACAGTTACCCAACCCGATGCAGAGAATGAAGCAGCAGGAATTGTGGTTGGTCCATAGACCAAAGTAGCACCTGTCGTTTCGGTTGCGTAACCTGTATTTGCCGTAAACAAATTTGTACGCGTTTTCATGTAAATGCGACAATTTGTTACATCCCCTGGTGTGGCAGAAGAATTCAGGTAGAATCCAACAGATGTTATATTTCCAGTTGTTGCCCCTATCTGTGCAGATGTATAAATCATTGCACTCCTTTCAAAACCCCAATAAGTACCAAATGGATCATTTACTGATCCGGAATTTGTATTGGCCGCTGGGACAGTAACAACTTGTGAATAGGAAATGAACGTTGAAATTAAAAAGAAGAAAAAAACAAAAGTCTTTTCAATTTTAACTCTGCTAAAGCTTTTTTCTTTTTTTGTTTCTAGCAGGGTTCTAAACAATCTAGTGTGATAAATTTTCATAGTAATATCGTTTAAAGCATTTTACCGCATGGTCAAATGAAGTATTATCAATACATTAAGAAATGTACCAAAACGCTATAACTCAATAAAAATCAATGAAAACAAAATATAAGACTCTGAAGATTTTCCCATAATTGGAAAAATAATACCCTTTTAGGAATTTAAAATTCATCAAACCATGAATTGTGTAACCACAAAAAAAGGAAGAGACAAGCCCTTCCTTTTCAAATGATTAAATCTTTCTATTAATGTATTGTATGTTTAGATTTCTCAAATAAAACCTGATCATTTTCAATCATTATATAATACAAACCTGGCGCAAATGTATTGTTCTCCAAATTGATGAATGTTAAACCTTTATTAATTTTGACATCCATTGACTTCATAATAGCTCCGTGTGAATCAAGCATTTTTAATACCGCTCCTTCTATTTCCTGATTTGAATTAATTTCTACATAAAAATCAGAATTACTTGGGTTCGGATATGTTCTAATTGAATTCAGATCACTTAAATCACTACAATTAATCGTAATAGGATCATATACTTTTGTTTGACCATCTAAATCCGCTTGGATTAAACGATAATATATTGTTTCCATTGAGCGCTCTGAATCATCAACAGTGTATGACAATAGGGTATTTGAATTACCTGCAGCTTGAACAGTTGCGAATTGAGACCAAACTTCCCCATTTATGCTTCTTTCAACCAAGAAATGAGAGGAATTGTGTTCTGAAGCTGTTGTCCACATTAATTCAACTTTTTGATCATTTGTGCAGTTCGCCGAGAAGCTAGTTAATTCAACTGGTAATGGTGAAGCGGTAAGATTTCCATTCAACCAAAACTCACTGAACCCAGGAATCGAAAAATCTGAATAATAAGCACTTCCAACAGTTGAATAAACTGTAGCTGCACCGTTTGTTATTGGATCATGTTGAGTTGTACCTCCACTACCTCCTGTTCCAAGGCAATTATCTAGGGCGTTTGAGTTTACATTTAAAGGCCCACTGTATTTGTTCAATTTAACATCGGCTGGTACAAAAACATCATCATTTGGATTTGCATTTACAGTTGAAACCCCTGTTAAACTTGAAAATTCAGCATTGCTGTAAGGCAACCTAACTTGAACAGGTGTTGTTGGCTGAATAGTTGGTGTGATTACCCAATGACGCTGCATAACACTTGTATTATAAATTGGATTTGCATTCGTGCAAGATGGAACAGAAGCATTTGTAACATCAACATATGACGTTACCGTTACGTTCCCCAAGTTTTGTCCTAAGGAATTAACTGAAGCTAACAACCTTCCTGAAGAATGATAGAAATGAATCCAACCATTTTGATTAACAATACAAGAAGCAGACTCATTGTTATTCCCAAGTGCGGAACCAGCAGTTGGCAAGGTAATCGTTGTTGACCCCGTTAAAGAAGTAGGGCAAGCAGTTGGATTCGTAATTGAACTTATTGAATAACTACTAGTTGCTGAAGGAGTTGCATTAATTGACCAAGCTCCATTTCCTGTACCTGATGCCGTTTGTCCATTGTTTAATGTTAACGTCCAAGCTCCTGTAGTTGTAACATTCCCTCCCAAACTAACTTGAGAACCATTACAAACTGTTGACGATGCTGTTGTCAAGGTTGCCGTTGGACCAGGAGTTACTGTAACTAACACATTATCAGAATTTGTACATCCATTCGCCGTTGTTGTCAAAGTATATGTTGTAGTGGTTGCTGGATTAACCGACGGATTCTGGATGCTTGATGTGAATCCAGCTGGTGTAGAAGTCCAAGCGTATGTTCCTCCCGTTGGAATTATGTTTGCAAAAGTTTGTGCAATTGTTGTTGCTTGAGGGTCTGAGATAATTGCGCCAGAATTCCCTGCGTACAACATATAATACATGCGAGTAACACCAGTCAAACCAGAAATTGTATGCAAGTTGTCATCTGTAGAACCACCCATACTCTGAGATGCAGAATTTGGTTGAGGAATCATAAACAATTGATTAATTGAAGGATCCCAAGCACTATGAACACGTTTTAAGAAACAATTGTAGGTAATACCGTTTGCTGTAACGGTGAAAGTACTTAATTCTTGAACTCCAGAACCATCCGCTCCATTGTTACCCGTAATGCTCAGCGATGAAACACCATTCAAATCTGCTGCCCAGTAAAAAATTGTAGGTGCAGCAGTACTATATCCTTGCGCTCCGATAACTCGCGTAAAGTATTGTCCTCCTGCTCCGAACGCAGCATTTGAAACAACTGCATTATCAGAATAATTTAGAAGTGTACCCAAGTTTGTGTTAATATAATTACCTGCGTCATACATATCACTTCCACCATCACTGATGTAATTCGAGTTCACTCCACTTGGCCCATCCATTACATAACCATACGGGGTTGGGATTGAAGCAGTCAAAGCAGCCTGATTCGCATTAATTGCAGTTAATACTGAAGCTAATGTTGTTGTTGCTGGAACCGTACCTGACAATGTTGTTGATGTCGATGGACAAATTGAGACATCAGTCCCAGCATTAACTGTTGGAAGTGGATTTACAACAACTGTGAAAGATGCACATGAAGGACTCCATTGACCACCATTGAAATTTCTTGCATAATAAGTTGTTGTTGAAGTTGGAGACACAGTCGCACTGTTACCTGTAGCTATTTGACCGGTTGTATTACAACCCCCAGAAAACCAATAAACTGTTCCCACTGGCCCAACAGCTGTCATCGTTACTGAAGCACCAGTACAAATTGAGCTTGCTGTTGAGGTAATTGATGAAGGAGGAGGAGGCAATACAGAAACTGTTCGCCATGACAGCGTGTGACAATTTGTATTTGTTCCACAATAATAAAGGTTTGTCAGCATTCTAACTGTCCCTGTGAAGTTAGCTGTCCAAGTAATTTTAGGAGCTAAACCACACACATCATCTGAATATGCAATGAATGCACCTGTACCATCATTAAATAATGTTAATTGCATATCCTCACCAGACGCATTCGCTGCTCCGTCACCCGTGCAATATGACCATTCATATTGAGTTCCGTTCACAACATTGTAAAGTTGATATTCACCACCAAAAATACACGTACTTACTGTTGTAAATGTTGTTGGTGGAGAACTAAAAGTTCCAAATGGATATTGAGCCCCTCCAAAAGCACATTGCCCTATCACAGATGTTTTTAAAAGGATAATAAAAATTATCGAGAGAATTGTTTGAGTAATCTTTTTCATATCAGTTAGTTTTAGTTGTTTTAGCATTCATTATTTCTAACTGTTCAGGACTTGGTGTAAAGGTTTCCTGCATTCTAAGATATTCTTCTGGATGTGCACTTATCCATGCGTTTTTCCTTTTCTGATGGTCTTCAATGTCCTTTTTAACATCTCCAGTATCAATAAAGCTCGGGAATTCATCAATAGTAAGTTGAATGGCTGTTGACTTAAGTTCTCCCTTAAGAAATAAATATTCATCAGGATGGCTTAGAATCCATTCTTGACGTTCAGTTTCATTCGCAAAAACAGGTACTTGGATGGCACGAAGCTCACTTTTAGTGTTTTGCTCTTGAGCAAACGTATTCAAACATGAAAACAATGTAATTGATCCGCAGAAAACAAATCTTGAGGCACTTGAATTTAAACGTAGTGTAGTATTTTTCATTCTTGTCTTGGTTTAAAAGTAAAAATCATCGAAGTCAAAACTTTATAATTTTTACTTGCGTCAATCTACGTGGTTTTACTTAGAGTTATGAGTATGAATGTATAATCAATCATTACGAATGAATATTTACCACTTATTGATTGAATAATCATTTATTACGAAAGCGTTATTACACTATAAATTTGTCATATCTGGATTATTAACATGTTACAAAATGGATATTTGTAACCAATGTTATATAAGTTCTATCAGAAACACTTACCTTTGCGCCCAAATTAAAATTGACAGATAAGAAATGAGTACAGCACTTGGGAATCATATCCTCGTAGAGTTTATGAATTGTGACCCGCACATCATGAACGATGTGGCAGGAATTGAAAGAGACATGGTGGCTGCAGCACAAAAAGCTGGAGCAACAGTTATCAATTCAACATTTCACCATTTTTCTCCTTGGGGAGTATCTGGTGTAGTGGTAATTCAAGAAAGTCATTTAGCGATTCATACATGGCCTGAATATGGTTATGCTGCAGTAGATTTATTTACATGTGGTGATATGAATGCTTGGATTTCTTTTGATTTCTTAAAAGAAGCATTTAAGTCTCAGTCTTATTCTGCGATTGAAATGAAACGTGGATCGGTTAACTTGTTAACTAGAAACGATTTCGATATGGCAACAATGCGTCAAAAAGCTGGTGAATGGAGAAATCCAGACTTCTTCACACGCAACGTATGGTTTACAGATAAAGATGAATACCAAGCGCTTTCTTTGCGTTTTACAGGTGAAGTTTTCTTTGATGTTCAATCACCATTCCAACGTGTTAGAATCATTGAATCATATAAGTATGGTAAAATGTTAGCATTGGATGATATGGTTATGACAACAATCGAAGATGAATTCCATTACCACGAAATGATTTCTCACCCAGCGATGTTTACACACGGAAATGCTAAAAATGTTTTAGTAATCGGTGGCGGTGACGGTGGAACTGTACGTGAAATCTTACGTCACGATTCGATTGAAAAAGTAACGATGGTTGAAATCGATGGCGAAGTAATTACTGCTTGTAAAGAACATTTACCACAAATTGCAGCTGCTTTCGATAATCCAAAATTAGAATTGATTGTTGATGACGGAATTGCCTTCATTAAAAATGCTAAACCAGAATCTTATGATTTAATCATTGTTGATGGTTCAGATCCTGTTGGTCCAGCGGAAGGCTTATTCTCTGTTGAATTCTACACGAACTGTTACAACGCATTGACAAAAGATGGAATTCTTGTTGCTCAAGGTGAATCACCAAAATTCAATGAGAAAGCATTTGCTGAATTGAATCATACCTTACAAGATATTTTTGGAACGAACAACGCTCCTGTTTCTTTATTCTTCGTTCCAACCTACCCAACTGGTATGTGGTCGTTCCAATATGGAATCAAAGGTGACAAACATCCAAAAACTGTTTCAAATGAATCAGTAATTGATGCATTTGTTGACGCTAAAGGATTACGTTATTACAATTCTGACGTTCACAAAGGAAGTTTTGCAACTCCAAACTTTGTGAAAGCTCTACTTAAAAAATAAGTAACCATTTATAGAAAGCCACAGAAATACAGAATTCATCTGTGCATCTGTGGCTTTTTTATTTAACAAATTTTCAAATTACTATAATATGTCATTCGATCCAAACGGTGTTGGTATTGCCAACGGAAATTTATTCGGTTTTCCAGTAACAGAACAAGAAGCTGATATTGTAATGATTCCAATTCCATGGGACGCAACCGCTTCATACGGAAAAGGTACAAGTGATGGTCCACAAGCAATTTTGGACGCGTCAACACAATTGGATTTTTACCACCCAAAATTGGAGAATGCGTATCAAACAAAAATATTCTTAACACCAATTTCCAAAGAATGGAAAGAGATCAATGCAAAATTGTGTATTGAAGGTGTTGAATACATCGACTTCCTTGAGAATGGCGGAAAACTAGAAGAAAATACTGATTTTCAGGAAACCGTTCATACAATTGCTGAAGCACAAATTGCCTTGAAAGAAAATTTGAAGCAGCGTGCCTTAGAGTTAATGAGCCAAGGAAAATTAGTTGGAGTTTTAGGAGGTGAACACTCTACCCCACTTGGTTTGATTGAGGCAATAGATGCTAAAGGTGAAGCTTTTGGGATTCTTCAAATCGATGCACATGCAGATTTGAGAGATGCTTACGAAGGTTTTGATCAATCTCATGCAAGCATCATGTTCAATTGTTTAAAAAACTGTTCCAATTTAATAAAACTGGTTCAAGTCGGTATCCGCGACATTGCTCAATCTGAAGTTGATATTATTCAAAACAGCAATGGTCGTGTGAGTACTTACTTCGATTGGAATATCAAAGAAGGGCAATTTAAAGGAGAAACATGGGCTGAACAAGTAGATCGAATCATTGCTGATTTACCTTCAAATGTTTACATTTCCTTCGACATCGATGGTTTATCACCTGAATTGTGTCCAAACACAGGAACGCCTGTCGCTGGTGGGTTTAAATTGGAAGAAATCAATTATTTGTTATTCAAACTAGTAGAATCAGGCAAAAAAGTTGTTGGATTTGACTTGAATGAAGTGGCTCCAGGAAAAGATGATGATTGGGACGCAAATGTTGGTGCACGCGCTTTATGGAATTTAATTTGTGCAGTTGAGAAAAACAGAAGATTGCATCAGGCTTAAGTTAACTTTTCAACAGAAGTAATCTAGCGTAAATCAATTGTGTATATTCGTTCAATAATTGCGACGAAATGATTCGAAACATCAATTTGACATTTTTATGGATTGTTATGGGCTTACTAATTTTTAGTGCTTATAAATTGATTTTTACGTCAAGTATCTATCCATATTCCTTGTTAATGATTGGATCAATACTCGCGATTGGAATGTTTCTTTCGCTTTATAGAATTAAAAAACGCCATTCATCCATTTATACACTTTTGTCGATTGTTGGAATTTTAAATTCTGGATTGATTTGCATCGATTATTTCAGCGCAGATCTTTTGAAAGCTACATGGAATTTTTCTTTCGCGCTTTTCTTTCTGTTGATTTTTTATGGGTTTACCGATCGACTAAAAAGTTTTAAAAATGTTCTAGCACTCCCTACTCTTTTTCTATTTTATGTAACTGGAGCGCTCGTTTTAATTGCTTTGTTATTTAAACTTGAGCAAACATTTATCCATCAATCGATTACGTATTTATTTGCAGCGAGTACTTTAGCGTATGGCTTATCATCTGGTTTAAATCTTAAGACCTCCAATCAATAAACATAGGTTCCGAATCCGTACAAACGTTTCAACCAATAATCTGATTTCTCGATCTCTGTAATTACAACACCTTTTGAAGAGCTAGCATGAATCATGACCAACGGTTTCCCTTTTTCAGAAATGATCATTCCAACATGAGAAATTCCGGAACCATTATCGAAGAACACTAAATCGCCCATCATTACATTTTTCTCCTTCAATTGACGTGAAGAATTGTATTGATCTACTGCTCTTCTTGGTAGTTCCTTTTTGAAATTTTTCATTACATAACTTGTGAACCCAGAACAATCAAATCCTGTTGGTTCATTTCCTGCCCAAACATATGGTGTTCCAATGTATTTCTTCGCGTAATCAACAATCGCTAAACGTTCTTTCGCATACATATCCAATTCCGCATCCTTATTTGTATTTGCGAATTCGTTCGAATTACTTGTTGGATACTCAAGGTCAGGAATTTCATCGAATAAACCGGCCATGGCTTTTTGAAGGTGTTCGAATTCATCTTTTTGATTTCTGCGTTTCAAATCTTCCGCCCACGCAATTAAATCATGTTTTAAGAAGGAAATTTCATACATGTGTGCATTGAAAATTTTTCTTCCGTCACTTGATTTTTTTATCTCGCGAAACAAAGCGGATGCATCATCTAAAGCATTCGGATGATTAATCAACCAATGCTCATTTTGACTCAATTGAAACAAGCTCAACGCTTTATAAAACTTTGGAATTTGTGACCAATCATAATCAGGAATATCCAATAAGCGATTCGCTTTTCGGTAAACCATTTTATAGTGATTCTGAGCATAAAGCATTTCCAATTTATCAAATTCAGGAACTTGAGCTTTCGCAATAGAAGCAAATCCAATCACCATTAAAAATCCAACAAAAAACTTCATGAACATTATCTTTAGTATACGAAATAACGAATTAATCTGATTTCATTTCGAACGCAATTATTTTTCATTCAACAGTCATTTGTTTATTGATGAAATGGCTTGTTAACATTTTTTTTCAAACCGCTCTTCACTTTTTGTACCAAAACGCCGTTATTTGAATTACATTAGTAATCTACA
>JBDKHH010000146.1:0-2811 GCA_039797785.1 Bacteroidota bacterium
CATCCAACATGGTTTTCCAAGACGTTTCATTCCAGTAAACAATTCAATTCCTTGGTACCACGGAACGGCTCCATCTTCATCATTACTCATGATTAACAAAGGCGTTTGAACCTTTGGCAAGTGGAAGATTGGCGAATTTTCGGTGTACAATTCTGGTGCTTCCCAAATGGTTTTCCCAATTCTACTTTGCGTTCGTTCGTATTGAAATTGACGATTCACACCACTTCCCCAACGGATTCCACCGTAAGCCGAGAACATGTTTGAAACTGGAGCGCCCGCCATTGCCGCTTTGTAGCGCGTTGTCATCGTGATTAATTGTGCTGTTTGGTAACCGCCCCAACTTTGTCCTTGCAAGCCCATGCGCGTTGAATCAACGTTTTTGTACAATTTCAACACGTGATCTGTTCCACTCATAATACAATCATAGGCCGATTTTGCTGGATGTCCAACATGCTTGTAACGAATGTCTGGAATGAAAACACAGTAACCAGCCGAAGCATATTCAGTTGCATAAACAATCGATGCTGTTGGTTTTGGTCCATAATAGTAATGTAAATCGTCCGAATTCAATTCGTAGTAATAAACAATTAACGGATACGATTTCGTTGCATCAAAATTCTCTGGTTTGTACAACAATCCTTGTAACGGAATTCCTTCATAACTTTTCCAATTCACTAATTCAACGGTTGCCCAATTCAAAGAATCTTGTTGCGGATTTGTATGTGTCAACGTTTTTTCAGTTTGGAAGAAATCTTGTGTAATTCGAATTTCAGGATATTCAGAAACTGAACTCATTCTGAACAAGGTTGTTTTTGCATTTTTCGAGCGATTCATGTACAACAGTTTATGGTCTGTCGCATAGTTTTTCACTAAATCAGTATGATCTCCATGATTTACCAAAGTATAGACCAATGCTCCTTTTGTAGTTTCGTTGAATCCTTTGATATAAACGTTTTCGTAGTCAATATAAATACTATCGTTTGACCAAAGATTCAATTCCATGCGAATTTTGCCGTCTTCACCTTCACGATTGGTTAAACAACGCATTTTTTTATCAGCAATGGAATAGGCCCAAACATCGTATTCCGATTGAATAAACAAGTCTTTTTCTTCTGGAGAATAGCCTCTTGATCCAAATGGAGATGCCAACATCGGCATTCCGTTTACGTCTTCTTGCCAATTCACTTTTTTCGTTTCACAGGTAATGCACGTTGTTGTTTTTGCCGTTAAATCCATCAAATAAAACTGAGCTGCTTTTGCATCGAAGAATGAATAGTAGTTCCCGCTTGGCGATAAATCACCATTGAAACCAACGGCTTTTTTGATTAACTCAACTGAACCATCAAGCAAAGAAACGCGGTAATGATCTTCTAAATTCGGTACTTCCCATTGATTCGCCATCACGTATTGTTCATCAGAAGAAGCGAACAAATAGTTACCAACGATTTTCTCGCGTGAATACATGCGCAACGTATCATTCGACAATTTTAGATGGGATGAATTCGCCAAATTGAAAACGTATAAATCTGTTTTCTTTAAATCGCGTTTCAGTTCAACCAATTGTTGTGTTTGCAGGCGTTTGTCTTGGTAATGCCAAATATCAACCTTTGCTTTTTCAGATTCTAATAACGAATCCTTTTTCTCGACTTCTAAACGTTCAGCAACTCCGTAGAACAGAAAACGACCATCTTCACTGAAACTTGGCTTTCTATTTTCGGAAACTGCATCTTCTTTCGGTAAGAAAGTTGAGCTCGAATCCGTTAATTGGCGCGATGATTTAGAGGAAAGATCCAACAAATTCAATTGGTAATTTTTCACTTTGGCTGTGTCCGAACTGGATAAAAAGGCCAAATAGTTATCAGTATGATCAAAAGAAAGTTGTTTAATGGATGCGGATTTTGGAGAAATTGGGGTTGGTTTCCCATTTGTTAAATCAACAAGTATCAATTGGAATGAATCAACTTTTTCTTTTTTGTGTTCGATCATGGCCAATGTGGTTCCTTTTGTCGAAACGGCATGATCCGTAATGTCTTTAAATTGATAACTTTTCTCCGTCGTTGGATTTAATACAGTAAGTAATTTACCATCTGATTTATACGCTGGTTTTTCCTCCTCTTTCTTGCTTTTCTTTTTCTTTTTGGGAGTCGATTTTTTCTTTTTGGATTCTTTTTCGCTTTTTGTTGCTGTAGTTTTGATTTCATTTTCATCCACTACATAACTCAACCAATCATTGTCCTCAAATACTGAAAATGATTTCAATAATGGAATTTTGATCAAGCTATCTTTTGCAAAAACGTAAATTCCAAGTGTGTCTTTAGGCCATTTTTTCTTATCAACTTTGTTCAATTCACAGTTGCGCAGAGTATCAAATCCAGGGGTGATTTTAAACACCAAATAGTTGTTGTTTGTACCAAATTTTGCTTCTTTTCCCCGTGGGAATGAATCCGTTTTACTCGTTGAACTATTGTAAACGTACAAAAAGCCGTCACCGCGATGTGGATTGATTTCATAACTGATGTAATTCCCATCATTCGAAATGTTTTGTGCTTCAGTTTTGCGCCAGTCGTTGTAAATGGTGTGGTCGATTACTTTTTTTTGCGAAAAGGCGAGTAAACTACAAATTATAAAAAGAAAACTTAAAAATATTTTCATACGTTTTGTTTAAATACGAATTCAAATTAAATAGATTCAAATGTAGGGTATTTATTCAAAAATTTGAATAAATACGTTTTATTGGCTGGGTTTTGCTAATTAAAATGTTGTTAATAATTACCGTTCGCAAACTCAAATCAACTATTGGGAAACTCATTG
>JBDKHH010000147.1:0-19926 GCA_039797785.1 Bacteroidota bacterium
TCTTCAAAGAGCTTAGTAAATTCTCTATTTCTTTCTTCGTTCTCATTCATGTTTGTCAATTTAAACCTTTTATAATTAAACCTAAAAAAAAATTAAATGACACACTTTAGTGAACAGTCTCCCCACATTGTAAAAACTAACCCAGAATTACTCGAAGAATTTCAACCACGATTTATTGATTGCTTATTAAAGAGCAAAAACCAAAGTGTCTTACGAAATCTGTGCAATACCTGTTCTCAACTTCCACTAATCGACTACAAAGAATCCGAATTTCTCGATCAATTAATTGATTTCATCAAAGACGATTCGAATAAAGTTGCTCTTTTCGTTTATGGGATGTACAAGCTAATTCAATTCACGCAAAAATACCCGGAAATAAAATCAGAAATTGAAGGAATAATCGAACTGAAACAAACGGTAAACATTCAACCTGCCGTTCGTATTGGCATTCGAAACTATTTAAAAGCAACGAAATCGATTGCGTAAAAAACAGTACATTTACACCGTCTTAACATTGAATCAAAACCACTACACATCTACAAATGTCAAAAAAAGCTTTAATCATTCAAGGTGGCGGTTTCCGAACGGGATTCAGCGCTGGAGTATTGGATGCTTTCATCGAAAAAGAATACAATCCTTTTGATATTTATGCCGGCGTTTCGGGTGGAGCAATTGCTGCTTCCTATTTTCTTCAACAAGAAAAACGCAAATGCTTGGAAGCTATGTTTTGCTTAACTGACAACTCGCGATTTATCAATTATCGAAATTTGGTGCGATCGAAGCCTGTGATGGATGTTGATTTCTTTCGTGAAATTTCTAGTGATTTAGTTCCTTTAGACATCTCAAAAGTTATTGCAAACAGCAAGGACAAAAAGGTTGGAATTGTGATGACCAATGCGAACAACGGAAATCCGCATTATCATGAACCAACTCAAGAAACTTGGATTGATGCCCTAATTGCTTCTAGCTCGATGCCACTTGTGACGAAAGGTGCACAGCCTATTGGCGATGATGATTTCATGGATGGCGCTTGGAGTGATTCGCTTCCTGTGAAATGGGCCGTTGAACAAGGTGCAACTGATATTTTGATTATACGAACGACCGCTGAGAAAGAAAAAATGCAACAATCGTGGTTAGATTATTTTGGCGAATTGTACAATTGGCGACAAAAAGATATCAAGCGCATCTTTCAAACCAATCATATTAAGTTCAATCAATCATTGGAGTTTATTTTGAATCCTCCTGCTGGCATTAGAATCCAACAAATTGCGCCCGATAAAAAACTACATGCCCAACAACATTCTAATTCGTCTGAACTGATCACAAAAGATCATGCGTTTGGATATGAGAAGGGATTGGCTTTTTTAGAAGGAATGAAGATATAAGAACTGTTGTAAAATTTAAATATTTAAATATTTAAATTTTACATCCCGAACTCATGGCAAAACGATTGAATACTTAAAATCTCTTGTTTGACCAATCTCCAACCAATGCAATCCTGCTTTCGTCTGAAAATCTCCCGTATGATTTAGTTCATCTGCCCAGCCCCACCATGGTTCAATACAGAAAAAAGGTGCGTCTTTCTTCGTCCAAAAACCAAGAGCATCCATTTGATCAAAACGCATTCGAACTAATTCACCTTCCGTTTTATGTACCAATGCAACCCATGTAAATGGTGGCTTTTTAATCACAAGTGCATCATTTTCAAAAAGTGCATTGTTCAATTCAAGTTCACCAGTGCAATTGAATATTGAACGCTTTCCAGAATAATAAGCTCCTTCCAATTCATGTCGTTCTAATAAAAACGAATTCGAAAAGACCAATTTATACGCATCCAATGCATCGTTCAACTGAAATCCTGGATGACCACCTATTGAAAAACCGATCTTTTTATCATCCACATTTTTCACAACATACTGCACGTCTACCCCATTTTCAGATAGTGAATAACGAATCGTTAAATCAAATTTAAACGGATATTTTATGAGCGATTCTTCATTCCACATCAAGTTTAAATCAACCGATTCTGAGGATTGATTGCTTACCGTAAAGTGTTGATCACGTGCAAATCCGTGTTGACTCATCTGATATGTTTGACCATCGAACGTGTAAGAATCATTCAATAAACGACCAACGATTGGAAACAAATTTGGCGCTGTTCGATTCCAAAACGCATCGTCTTTTTTCCATAATACAGATGATTTATCCGTTTTATTTACTGAAATCAACTCGGCTCCTTTCAATGAAATGGTAGCGACAATTCCATTTTTGGACAATTCAACAACTGGGTTCATGTATTTTTTTTTACCATTCGAATTTCACTAAAATAATTGAATCATCCTAGTAAACCCTTTTAAACAAAGAAGAATTTCAACATTCGGTCCACAATATTCTATTCAATCAAATGTTAAAAAATGAAAATTATAGTACTATGTATTGCATAGTTCATTCTTTTACATATATCTTTGTATTAAAATAATTAAAATGAGTTTAGAGAATACACAAGCCCAAATGCGAAAAGGAATCTTGGAATATTGTATTCTATCCATTCTCGATAAGAAAGAAGCTTATCCTTCAGAAATTCTAGAAACCTTGAAGGATGCCAAATTAATCGTTGTTGAAGGCACACTTTATCCGCTTTTGACGCGCTTAAAAAACATGGAGCTTCTGTCCTACCGTTGGGAAGAATCACAATCAGGACCACCGCGCAAATACTTTTCCTTAACGAAAATGGGGAAAGCATTTTTAGAAGAATTAGACAGCACTTGGTCAGAATTAAGTGAAGCTGTTAACAAAATTACCAACCTACAACCGAGTCAATCGGTAGAAAAAAGTGAATTATGAAAAAGACCGTTTCAGTAAACATAAAAGGCATGAACTTCTTAATTGAAGAAGATGCGTATGAGTTGTTGCAGGATTACATGAACCGTTTGAGTCATGGTTTGCGCAATGAAAAAGATAGTAAGGACATTATCGAAGACATTGAGTTACGCATTGCAGAATTGTGCACTTCTCGTTTAAATGATAAAAAACAAGTCATCGAAATTGAAGACATTCAAATCATTTTAGACACGTTGGGAGATCCTTCACAGTACTTAGATGACGATGATTCAAGTTCTTCAGAATTTAAAGAAACATACGAACAAAAAACATATCAGCAGAATGGTGAGCGCCATTTGTTCCGTGATTTGGAGAATGCTTCGATAGCTGGTGTTTGTGCTGGTATTGCGAATTACTTTAAGATTGATACAATCATCATTCGTGCGATTTTCTTAATCATGTTCTTTTTCGGCGGATTTGGATTTCCACTTTATGTAATTCTTTGGATCGTTGTTCCCAAAGCGAAATCAACTATTGAGAAGCTTCGTATGCGCGGCAAACCAATAACAGTTGATTCTGTCAAAGAAGAAGTCGAAAACGCTGCTAAACGCTTTGAAACAGAAACTAAATCATTCGCAAATAGAATCAGACGTGAAGATCATCTATCTCATCGTTTTAGTTCTTTCGGGAAAATAATCGGCGCCATCGTTGGTGTTTTTCTTATCATCAAAGGATTATTTTTCCTAGTCATGTTAATGATTTTCGGAGTAATTGGTGTTCGCGTGATTCCGGTTCAAAGCGACAATGGCTATTTATCGTTGCCGGAATTAGCAAAAATGGCAGTGGAAACACAATCTGACTACAATTGGGGCTATGCCGGTGTGATGGTCGCAGGATTTTCAATCGTATTCTTTTTGTTGCTTTTAGGAATTAAATTGGTATTCAGAATTCGTAATCGTTGGTCGCGATTGAGTTTGATATCACTATTTATAACTGGCTTTATTGGATCAATGATGGTGCTTGTTATCGGATTAAAATCCGGAAGAGAATTGTCAACATATGAAGATTTTCAGAAAGAAATCGGAACTTACTATGGTGAGCAATTAACGATTGTCCCACAACTTTCATCGTATGCCAACACTAATAAATTTAAAATTAAATCAGATGGCGAATGGGGAATATTGGGAATTAAAGGCGACAAGATAAGTGAAACTGGTATCCGTATTCATTACCGCCCATCTAGCGATTCCCTATTCCACGTTTATAAAATAACCAGTGCACACAGTCATTCGCATAAAACGGCAGAGGCAAAAGCAAAAAACATCCGTCATTCAATGTCTGTCGATAGCAATGTTGTTCATTTGGACAATTACTACACCTATCCAATAAGCGACAAATTACGTATTCAAGAAGTGGAAATCTATATCGAAATTCCTTCTGGCAAAACGGTTAAAATTAACAATGAAGTTATCCGTTTAGGAGCTGATCCGTACAGCGAACAAGAAATGGACGAACACTACGAAGAAAAAGGTCATCTTGATAGTGATGGATCATATTCTCACTGGGATTAAGATTTAGAGCATAAAAAAAGCGAGGAACATAAACCTCGCTTTTTTCTTTATATAGAATACTTTATTTTCTCATGTACTCTCTCAATTCCATCTTGCTAGAATCAAATGTGAATAAAGGTAACAATGTGCTTCCTTTGTCTTTATCCAATAAGCGATCGTAAAGGTATTTTGCTAATTCCAAACGATCATTTTCGAATGTCAATGTTTCCAAGATTTTATAAGCTTGACTTGCATTTAAACATTTATTCATCATATCTTTCAAAATCGTTTCTTTGCGGTCTTCATCAAACGTGATTGTTTTCAAATCTGCAATATAAACATCTGCATCAGCTAGGACTTTTGTACATGTAATGACATTAGAAACGTTCGATGAAGTATTCGAGTAAACCGTATTTCCAGAATTTACTTGAGTACCACCATTTGTTACTACACCATTTCCATTCGAATAGCTTGTCGTTCCACCAGACGTTGTTGTCGTTGTGGTTGTTTGCGTCGTCGTTGTAGTTGAAGAAGACGTTTGCACACCATTCATGTTCACATTCACATTACCGCCTGGAATTGTACTTTGTGTTTCGTAACCATTGTTGGTTGTTGTACTATTTACATTTCCTCCCTGAGTTGTCGTTGTGCTTGTTTGTGTTCCCATCCCAGTTCCATTCATTCCAATATTAACTCCTCCATTTCCATTATTCAAGGTTGGATCAGTTACATTGATATTAATATTCATTCCGAAATTACCATTTGGATTTGATGGGTCTGTAACTGTTGTTGTTTGTGTTACACCTGAATTTGTCGTATTAACTGTACCACCAACTGTTCCCGATTGCGTCGTCGTTGTTCCTCCGTTCATTCCAGAATTAATAGTAACATTTCCATTCATTGAACCTGATTGATTTGTTGTCACAGGATTGGTCGTTGTTGTAGTTGTTTGTGTCACTACTTGCTGTGTTGTTGTAACAGGTGCGTCAGAATAAATAGCCGAGTTATCAGGGCGATACACAATTACACCTTGTTGCTGCATTGCTCCAGTGGTCGGTACTTGTCCAATCCATTGTAATTTCCCTTTTCCTTTTTTGAAAATCACTCGTGTTGTGATATCTGAAGGAGTCTCAACAAAAAACATTTTATCAATATCTGCTGTTTTTCCGTCAGCGAAAATTAACTTTAAAGCATACGAACCATTTCGAATTCCACTTATATATACATTCGTTTGTGGAAGCGAATTTTGTTTAATTCCATTCAAAATCACATAGAACTGTTGCCCATTGTTATTGAATACCGTTAAATTACTTTGGGCCATTGAAATAAACCCAATAAAAAGAATTAAAAGTGTAGCGATTTTTTTCATACGTTATTTTTTGTCTGCCTTTTACTAAGACCATGCCAAGTTAAGTCAATTGTATTAATTCTCAAAAAGAAAGCTACATGAAAGCGAATAAAAAGACGAATTAATCGTAAATTTACATCGGAGAATGAATTACGTAATCGTCGATATAGAAACAACTGGAGGAAGTCCAAAAGCTTCCAAAATTACTGAGATTGCCATCTACAAGCATGATGGAATGGGAATAATCGACGAATTCTCCACTTTGGTCAATCCAGAAATGAAAATACCAGAATTCATTTCACGACTTACCGGAATCAGCGACAAAATGGTTGAGGACGCTCCTAAATTTTACGAAATAGCAAAAAAAATCATTGAATTTACTGAAGGATGTATTTTTGTAGCGCACAATGTAGGATTTGATTACGGCATCATTCGTCATGAATTCAAAACCTTAGGGTACGATTTTCGACGCCCGCATCTTTGTACCGTTCGCTCTTCTCGCTATGTCATTCCAGGAATGGAATCCTATAGTCTTGGAAAATTATCCCGAAGTTTAGGAATTGAAATCAAAGATCGTCACAGAGCTGGTGGAGATGCATTGGCAACCGCTCACCTATTCACCATGTTGATTGAAAAAGATCCAGGTGGATTGCAAACATTCATTCAGCAAGAGGTTAATCCAAAAATTCTTCATCCGAATTTAAATTTGGAAGTTCTTGATGAAATTCCAAGTAAAACAGGAGTTTACAAATTCTACAATGAATTCAATCAACTGATTTATATTGGAAAAAGTAAAGCAATAAAAACAAGAGTTGATCAACATCTACGTAATTCCAAAACAAAAAAGGGAATTCAGATGATGAAAGAAATTATGCGCATTGAGTATGATTTGACAGGCTCTGAACTTATTGCTCTATTGCGCGAATCTGAATTAATCAAGCAACATAAACCTGTTTACAATCACATGCTAAAGAAAAGTCGCTTTCCTTATGGGATTTACGATTATTTGGATGATAGTGGTTATTTACGCTTGTATGTGTCGTTGACTTCGAAAAAAGAAGCACTTCCACTAGCTAGCTTCACAACAAAAAAAGAAGCAAATTCCTACCTTGAACATATTGTTGAGAAACACGAATTATGTCAAAAGTTGTGTGATTTGTATCCAACTCAATCAGCTTGTTTTCACTATTCGATAAAGAAATGTAAAGGTGCTTGTATCAAAGCTGAATCAACAGACGATTACAATGCTCGTGTTGAAGCTTTCATTAATGAATTATCTTTCAATGGTGAAAGTTTTTATATCGTTGATAAAGGTCGACATAAAAGCGAAAAGAGTTTGGTTTTAGTTGAACGAGGAACAATTATGGGTTACGGTTATGCTCCGTATCATTTTCAAGGTCAACCGACATTGAAATGGAAGCGATTTATTGAATTAACGTCAGAAGATCGCGATGCGCGTACCATCTTGACATTGCACTTGCGCAAAAACCCTGAAGTAGAAATAATCCGTTTCTAATCACTTGATCATTTCTGAAATCCAATTCAGAACGACCATTCCCAACACAATTCCCAAAAACACAATCATCGTCCTTCTTTTAAGTGATGACGAATCAAACGTAAAAAGCGTTGAATAAAAAAAGCCGATTCTTTCGAACCGGCTTTCCAATTTATTTCTGAACGATTAAGCTTTCAATCGTTTTGAGAAGTCAATTAAGATTGGAGTTGCTACACACAATGAAGAGTATGTACCGATGATTACCCCAACTAATAATGCAAACAAGAATCCTTTAATCGCTGCACCACCGAAGATGAACATGATTAATACAACCACAAACAAGATCATAGATGTATTGAACGTTCTACTCAATGTAGTATTCAACGATTTATTGATGATATCGTAGTGATGATCGTCTTCTTTACTTCCTCTTAAGTTTTCACGAATACGGTCAAATACAATTACGGTATCATTCATGGAATAACCAATTACCGTAAGAATCGCCGCAATAAATGCTTGATTAACATCTAAGCTAAATGGTAAGAAACCGTGAAGTAAAGAGAAAATCGAAATAACGAAGAATGCATCATGCGCTAATCCGACAATTGCACCAATTGAATACTGCCAGTGACCAAAACGTAACAAGATGTATGCGAAGATTGCTAATAATGCCAATGTAATTGCAATAGTAGATGAAGTCCACAATTCACTTGATACAGAAGCAGAAATAAATCTAAATTCATTTTCTTGATAATTTCCTAATTTCGATTTACATGCATCTAAACCTTCATATAATTTTTTACGTACAATCTCAGTTGTATTTGAATTTTCGTTTTTCAATTTATAATTGGTTACAATTTCAACATTGTAATCATTTGATTTTGTTTTCAAATCGATTGATGAAACCTCACCATTTTCAACAAATACCTTTTCTAAATTGGTACGAATAAATTCAATATCTGCTTTGTTTTCAAATTTCACAACAAATGTACGACCACCTGTAAACTCAACACTTTGTTTCAAACCTCTTGCGAACAAAGCTCCTACTCCTAACAAGGTAACAGAAATCGAGAAAATATAGAAGTATTTTCTTTTTCCAACCCAGTCAAAATGGAAGTTTTGGAATAAACCTTTCGAGTATTTTGTGTTCACTGAAATCGATTTACCTTTCGACATCCATGCGTGGAATACCAATTTAGAAATGATAATCGCAGAGAACATAGACGTAAAGATACCGATGATCAATGTTGTAGCAAATGATTCAATTTCACCTGTTCCGAAAATTTTCAAGATAATAGCTACTAACAAGTGTGTTACGTTGGCATCGATAATAGAAGGCAATGCACGTTTGAAACCTACGTCAACCGAACTTTCTAAATCTAAACCTCTCGCTTGTTCTTCACGAATACGTTCAAAGATCAAGATATTCGCATCGACAGCTGTACCAATTGTTAATACGATACCCGCGATACCTGCTAGCGTTAATACAGCTCCAAAAGATGCAAGTGATCCAAAAATCAACAATACGTTCACCGCTAATGCGATGTTCGCTGCTAAACCAGCTTTTCCATAGTAGAAATACATGTAAAGCAATACTGCCAAGAAAGCAAATCCGAATGAAATCAAACCTGCTTTTGAGTTTTCTTTACCGATTGTTGGTCCTACCTTCGTTTGATCCTTTATTACACATGGCGCTGGAAGAGCTCCACCGTTTAATAATCCAGCTAAATCTTTCGCTTCTTCGATATCAAAGTTTCCAGAAATTTGCGTGTTTCCTCCAGTAATTGGCTCATTTACACGTGGAGCTGAATAAACAACATCATCCATTGTAATTGCAACCATACGGTCTTTGTTATCAGCAGTCATTTCAGCCCATTTATCTGCACCTTCTGGAGTCATTGAAAGATCAACAGTAATTTTTGCAGTTCCTTCATCAAATCCTGTAGAAGCTGTTTTCACATCTTTACCTCCAACGCGCGCTTTACCATTCTCAGGAATACGGATTGCATATAAAGTATACGCTTTTTCTTTCGATTTATCTGAAATTTGCTCTAATTCAGCTGACCACATGAATTTCACATCTTCTGGAAACAATGCCATGATGTCATTGCGTTTTAAAATAGCATCAACTGCCATTTTATTTTCAGAAGTAACATAACCCATTGCAAAATCACCAGCAGGTTTAACTAAATCTGATAATCCTTTTTGTGTTCCACCAAACGATGAAAGCGATTTAGTTTCTTTTGCTTTTTTAACACTATCAGCAGAGTCAGCAACTAAAGCCATATCATCCACGATAACTTCTTTTTGACGCGATAAAGCAACAGCTTGTTGCCATTGTCCACCGATTTCACTTGGGAAATACGTTTCGTAAAACTGTAAGTTCGCCATAGAAACCATTTTCTTAGCAACTGTCGCCTCATCTTGAACTCCTGGAAGCTCAATATACAAACGATTGTTAACTTGATCTCTCTGAATGTTTGGTTGCGCAACACCGAATTGGTTAATACGCTTACTCATGATTTTCTCAACACCATCCATTGATGAAGCTGCGATTTTTCTCAAATAATCTTCAACATCTGAATCAGAAGAATTTAAACCTAAACCTTCAGTTTCAGTCGTTTCTAACAAGGTCACAACGCGTGATTTGTTTATTTCTTTATTCTTTGCAACAAAAATCGAAATGAAGTCACCACCTTTTGCATTGTATTCTCTTACAGCAGCATCGTATGGTTTTTTGAAACGAATGTCTCTTTCATTTCTAGCAAAGCTTTTTACTAAATCTGGTGTAGAAATCTCTAGAGTTACAGACATACCACCAACAAGGTCAAGTCCAAATGCCAATGATCTCTTTTTTGTTTCACCAAAAGTAGAACCTAGAACTGGATACACAGAAACCTCTGATTTATCTTTCAAAATTTGGTTGATAAATGCAGCTTTCGCTAACTCCTCAGCTTCTGGCTGATTGAAGTTTACATAAACTCCGTTTGGAAGTAAAGCACTATCACCTGTTGTTGCAGCTTTCAATTTTAAGTCAGCTACTTTTTCACTTGCCTCTTTCTCTGCTTTCTTTTCGACAGAATTAGAAACAAATGTGAACGAAATTTGGTAAACGCAAACCGCAGTTAACAAAATCGTTAAAAACCAAAAAAATCCTTTATTACGCATATTCGTAAAAACGTTAGTTATCAATTAAGCCCGCAAATATAGAATTTACGTTTATTAAAGTCAATAAAGTTTAATAGGTATTTCGCAAGTTTATCAACAAGTGAGAAGAAAAAGTACAGATAACTGCATTTTTACTGAGAATTAATAGACTTCCTTACTGAAAGAAATCAATTTTTGCGCAAACAAATCCCATGTGTTTTTGGACTTTTCAACATGAATCGCTTCAACAAAGGGTTCTTTTAATCCTTCATTGAAGTATTTTTCAATTCCTTCGCGAATTAATTGTGCATTTGGCTCATCTACAACTATTCCCAAGCCGGGTGACTCAATTTGACTTTTAAAACCTCCAACATTTGTCGCTAAAATAGGAATATCAAAATGAAAAGAGGTAGCAGTGATTCCAGATTGAGTAGCAGTTCTATAAGGTAAAACACACAAGTCAGCAGCCGAAAAATAGAGATTTACCTCACTATCTTGAATGTATTTATTCAAGAAATGAATTCTTTCTTTGTTGGGTGATTGTTCTATTTTCTGTTGATACAGTTCTAATTTACTATACACTTCACCAACAATCAGCAATTGATAGGAATCATCAAGGGAATTAAAAGCGTCAAGCAGTAAATCTAAACCTTTGTAATCTCGAATCAATCCAAAAAATAAAAGTGTTTTTTTGTTCGAATCTATCCCAATTTGCTCGCGCGCCTGAGCAACATCTATTTTCTCACCAAAGTGATTGTACCATGGGTGATTCATTTGAATGAACTTTGCGTCCGGTTTAAAACGCAAGACATCATCCCTGACAGCATCCGACATTACAACAAAGGAATCGTATCTTTTAAGAAAATAACGAATCAACCATTTGTCAAAAAAACGTGGTTCATGAGGAATCAAATTGTGAATTATAGCAATCTTTCGCGTTGAATTCGGTAAACGTCTGGCAAAAACACCCAAGAAGACGCCAAAAAAGGACATCCAAAAATTGGCAATAAAGACATCTGGTTGACTTTCTTTTATTTTTTTTGATGCAGAAAAATACGTCAAAGGATTAAACGTACTTACAATTCGCGTTGCAGGGATTCGATCAGACGTATCATTTTCATCAACAAATTGCGTTGTTCCTGGAAATAAAAAGTTTGGGTACTGATTTTTGAAAGTGAAAGCTTTTACATTATTATCTTTTTCAAGCGCTCGAAATAAACTTGCATTAAATTGAGCAATACCTCCTCTAAACGGATAAAAAGCTGAAAAAATTGAAACCTTCATGGATGGCAAAAATAACTATTCGCAATGATTCTATTGCACTCCATAACCGATACAGGTATAAAATAGTTCTTTCCCTTTTTGAATGTTTAAACTATCGAAATTCGAAATTGTTAGATCTTTATAGTATTTGCGAACCAATCCAACATGCTTTGCATAAACATCGAATTGAAGCTCATGTCTTACCAAATTATGTTCATCTGCTTCCTTAACAACCAAGGTACTATCAAACGTAAAATTCCCAATTACTTTTTCGTCGTGAATGGCATCATAGTACCAATTTTGCTCTGGAAAAATATTGTACGCATTCGGATTCCACTCTTTTTGAATTGTTGGAGCGAAAACCAACTTCACAATTCGCTGATTTTCCTCAATCAACTCAGCTCTATTTCCATCAATAATAGCTGTCCAAATATCAGTCAGAACCCATTGATCTGCACTTGTCAATCGTTTGTAACGCACAAATTTTCGTGCTAAGCGTCCTTCATTGTCATAAATTGTATCACCAATATATGTTCTCAATTGATAAATAGATGTATCGTGTTGTATCGTAAGATCTACATCATGTGTAATATCAACAACGTCATAATCGACGTAACGACCTGGTGTTAAATCAAAGTACTCATAATGAAATTGAGGTGCTTCTGATTGGTCTTTACACGATTGAAGACCAAATCCCAACAGAATTAAACTACTTATATATAGATGGAAGATTTTCATACTCTTACGAATATACAAAAAAAACTATTGATTTGGATCAATTCCTTTTTGTTTTAATTCCGCTAATTTCTTTTCCAATGCCTTACCTTCCAATTGCTGACCGTTAAAATAATAGACTTTTCCTATTTCTTTTCCAGCTTCACTGTACGCATAACACCAACCGTGACGAACACCTTCTTTAAAACGTTCTTGAACCATTTTCACACCACTCGCATGATATTTCTCCCAGACGCCATTTTTCTTACCTTGAATGTAAGACCCTTTTTCTCGGATCGTTCCATTTTCAAAATACTGTATTGATTCTCCATTCAAAAGTCCATCCAGGTAATTACTAACTTCCATGACTTTACGACTTTTATCGTTCGGGTCATCGGAAACATAATAAACGGTTCTCTTACCATTTAAAAGATCATTTTTATAGGTTTCTGAAGTGCTCAATTTTCCACTTGGACCATAATTTAACCAAATTGAATCCTTTTTCAAATTTTTATAGATTCCTTGACTCATCACAACACCATTCTCGTGGTAAAAGTATCCAACAGAACGAATTGAATTGGCATCATGTTTAATAACCGCTTTCACTTTTGAAGAAATGTAATAATAGGTGAAAGTACCAACTGGTTTATCGTCTTTGAATTGTCCTTTGTATTGATAAACATTCGATCCAGGATAGATTTTACTCCATGCACCTTGTTTTTTACCCTTCGCATCTGTTACATTTTGAGCTGTAACAACTATTGATACAAATGATGCTATTAAAAAAAGTATTGTTTTCATTTTATAATCCATTTCGCAAATTCTTGTAAACTTTCAACAGTGAAATCGGCATCAAATCCAATTGGTTCAACGGTTGCAACCCTCACAGTTTTCATGCCAAGATTTTTTCCGAACACGATATCTGAATCAGAATCACCAACCATAATTGCTTTAGAAAAATCGACATTTTTGAATTGTCGCTGGGCTAAGTATGCCATTCCAGGTTTCGGTTTTCGAAGTTCGTTCTTCGGTGAAGCCATTCCAGGTGCGTAATAACATTTGTCAATTTTCCCCCCAACTTTTTCCACTTCACTTTGCATATAAGCATGAATATCGGAAAGGTTACGTTCAGTCATCAGTTCTTTTGCGATACCTTGCTGATTTGTGACAACAAAAATGTATTGAAAAATGCTTGTGAATTCTTTAATAGCTTCTTTTACACCGCCTAAAAAATGAAATTCGTCAATGGTTTTTACATAACCGCTCATGATACGTTCATTGATCACTCCATCTCGATCCAAAAACAACGTCCAAGAAGCATCGATGTTCCAATCTCCAGGATTAGAATCAATATTGTTGCTCATTTTCAATTACTTTTTCAATCAAATAGACATTACGCGTTGAAGAATTTCTCCCGACTAATTCAGCCAAGAATCCTGCTAAAAAGAATTGAGAACCAATAATCATAGCCGTTAAAGAAATGTAGAATTCTGTTCGTTGCGCTAACAATTTACCAGAAGTATCGATAAACAATTTATCAATTCCTAAGTAGAATGCAAAACCAAATCCAATGATAAATAATAAGGTACCAATTGCCCCAAAGAAATGCATTGGTTTTTTACCAAATTTCCCCATGAACACAACTGAAAGCAAATCCAAAGGTCCGTTTAAGAAACGACTTAAACCAAACTTTGTTGTTCCATATTTACGTGCTTGATGTTGCACCACCTTCTCACCAATTTTTGAGAATCCGGCAAATTTTGCCAGTGGCGGAATGTAACGATGCATATCACCATAAATCTCAATGCTTTTCACAACAGCGTTTTTGTAGGCTTTCAATCCACAATTAAAATCATGCAAATAAATCCCTGTTAATCGACGTGCTGCCCAATTGTATAATTTCGTTGGAATGGTTTTCGTTATTGGGTCATAGCGTTTTTTCTTCCAACCAGATACAACATCAAAATCTTCTTTCATGATCATGTTGTATAATTCTGGAATTTCATCAGGAGAATCTTGAAGATCGGCATCCATTGTAATTACAACATCGCCTTTTGCTGCCTCAAACCCTTTCTGAAGAGCCGCAGATTTGCCATAATTGCGTTGAAACTTTATCCCTTTAACAAATGGGTTTTTCTCATGCAATTCTTCAACAATTACCCATGAACCATCCTTACTTCCATCATCAACAAAAATTACCTCATACGAGAAACCATGTTCATCCATCACACGCTCAATCCACGAATGCAATTCTGGAAGTGATTCTACCTCGTTATACAAGGGAACAACAATAGATATATCGATTTTACTTTCCAACTTCTTAGTATATAATTACAAATATAATCAAAGACTAATTATGCATCAATCTTCGCGCATTTTTAAGTTAACAGTTAGTCCTTTATAACCTTAAATAGTTCATTTTTTACTTTTACAAAGTAGATTCCTGATTTTAGCGAATTCGTTGAAAGCTCAAACTGTTCTTTATCTACTTTTTCGGAAAGCAATAGTTGCCCATTCAAATTATATACTTGAATTTCACTATCAATTTCAACTTTTGAAAAATGAAGTGTATTTTGAAAAGGATTTGGATAAATGCTATTTTCCTCGGTCAACAAAACATTTGATGCAAGCGTGTTTTGATTTGATATAAAGAAATAATCAATGCCCGCTTCTGTGATATTGACCGCTGGATTTAAATCAGAAACATTGAATTTTACCGTCATTGAATTGGTTATGGGAATATAATCTAACAAGCGTATACTCATAGGCTCCCAAACTGAAACACCACTTAAATTACTTCCCGTTTTACTAACAGTTACAGAAGTTAAACCATTTGAAACAATAACTTCCAATGTATCATCAGGTGTTGCACCAAAATAACAATAAAACCATTTAGAGAAATTCAAATGCGGATCCGTATAACTTGACAAATCCATCAAAGGTGAAGTTAAACGCGTATCACCGTTATCAATGTCATCATGATCTGGATTTAACGAATTTGCATTACCAGTAACGAACGCTTTATCACTGCAATCAAATTCCGCATCAAGTTCAGGTGCTGAACCACTATTCGTTGGATTTGGAACGCCTCTTTCCCAAATACCTGTTGTCGCTGTGCCTGCCACTGACCAACCAAAATCAAAGGTAAATTCATCCATGTAACCAGGTTCCATTTCAATGGTTAGCACATTCGTGTTATCATCAATAAGTTGCTCAAAGCATGCAGTTTTATATCCCCATTTTCCAGCTATCACCATATATTCTTGTTGATAGTATAGTGTTAAACTCTCTTCTCCTATGCCATTCGTTAAGCCTAATTGCTCAATCAAATCAGTTTTAAAAGCCAATTGAACTCCTGAAATTGGATTTCCACTTCCAGCTTCAATAACATTCACAGTCAATATATACGGAGGAATTGGAACAAGCTGAACATCCTGCTGTAGAACAACAGATTGAAACAAATTTACTTGAATTGATTGCGGGTAATATCCGACTTTAGAATATTCAACCGTGTACACATTTTCACCTAAAATTCCACTTGAATAATGTCCAAGCGTATTCGTGAAATCAGCTTCACTATTGCCAATAATTTGCACTGAAACTTGAGATAAAGGCAAATTTGTAACAGCATCAACAACATCACCAACCAAATAGGACGCTTTTTTGTAGGTTGGATTTAATAAATAGAGTCCTTCAGTAATGTCAGCTGCTACAATTGTTCCAGAAGGCAAAAATGGATACACTCCCCAACAGCCGTCAAAACCGCTTGTTTGTGTTGGATATGTATCATAATCACCAACAAGAATTATACTTTCAGGATTGGTAATGTCATGAATTGTAATTCCATCTGAATAGTAACTTGTAATTAAGAAATCTCCTTTTACATGTGTATTGTGAGGAATCACTCCTGTCCCTGGAGAATGTTGTGTTCTATCCACCTCTTCAATTGCTGCAGGATTTTGTATAGAATATGCTGTAATATATGCTCCTGTCACTTCATCGGTAGTAAAAACAAATTGTCCATTTGATGAAGGCCAAATATTGTGTGTGAAATTATTGGGTGTATGTTTTGTTCCGATTAAAAGAGGATTTGCTTTATCTGAAACATCAACCAAACTAAAAAAACCATCATTGATATGTGCCAAATACATTGTATCGTTTCGAACGTAACCATCGTGTACATACCAATCATCAAAGATTCCGAGTTCACTTGGATTCATTGGATTTGTTTGAATATCCAACATTATTACACCACCTTGATCTCTGTTTGCTCCAAAAATGTAGGCAACTCCATTTTCATCGATATAACACGTATGAGCAGATTGCCATTCATTTCCAACCGGTCCTGTATAAAGTGAAGTTGGTAAAACAGATGATCCAGGCAAAGGAGACAAATCAATAATTGTCAAACCATCTTCTGCTTCAGTTGTAACATACGCAAAATCACCGTAAACACAAGGATCACGCCAGATGGAAGTCGAACCCGCTAACCAAAACACCTCTACTGGATTGATTGGATCTGTTACGTCTATAATCGACGTTCCCTTTGAGGTTCCAACAATTGCGTATTCATTCCCAAGTTCGTCCACATATCCCCAAACATCATTCAAATTAGCTTCATGCAACGATTGATAATTGATATGTCCGAGCAATTCAATGTTCGTTTGTGCTTGACTAAAAAAAGTAAAAAATGAAAGTAGTATTAGACAACAGTAATTCATTGAAATCAAATTTCAACGAATATACAAATTACGCAGTCAATTAAAGAATAAAAATTGCTGCAATAATAAAGATCAAAATGATAACAATATATTGCCAAACATCCACAAAATAAGGCAAATATTTCTTTAACGCTTCTTTGAAATTCATACTGCAAATATAGAGATTTCAGTGAAATCACTACTTTTTTTAGTTTCGATTAGTCGAGTCCCTAAAAAAACTCGATTTTTATTATCTTTGTGTGTCTTAAAATTAAGCTATGGCAAAAGAATCAACGGTTGAAACCACAAAAGCATTGGATTTCCAAACCTTTAAAACAGAAGTATTAGCAGATTATCGTTTAGCATGTATTTCTCGTGAAACTTCATTATTGGGTAGAAAGGAAGTTTTAACTGGAAAAGCCAAGTTTGGTATTTTCGGTGATGGTAAAGAATTAGCACAAATTGCCTTAGCAAAACAATTTCAAGATGGTGATTTCCGTTCAGGCTACTACCGTGACCAAACCTTGATGATGGCGATTGGACAATTAACCGTTCAACAATATTTTTCAGGTTTGTATGCGCATACAGATGAAATCGTTGAGCCACAATCGGCAGGACGTCAAATGGGTGGACACTTTGCAACACGTAATTTAGATGCAGACGGCAACTGGAAAAATTTGATGGAACAAAAAAATAGTTCTTCGGATATTTCTCCAACTGCCGGACAAATGCCACGTTTGTTAGGTTTAGCGCAAGCATCAAAAGTGTATCGAAATCACCCAACATTAAAAGACTTAGAGCAATTCAAAAAATTCACGAATGGTGGAAATGAAGTTGCTTTTGGTACAATTGGAGACGCATCAACATCTGAAGGTCCTTTCTGGGAAACAATCAATGCTGCAGGTGTTTTGCAAGTTCCAATGGTGATGTCTGTTTGGGATGATGGTTTCGGAATTTCTGTGCCACGTGAATTTCAAACAACAAAAGGTAGTATTTCAGAAGCGTTAGCAGGAATGCAGCGCACAAAAGATAAAACAGGTTACGAGATTTTTGTAACGAAAGGTTGGGACTACGCACATTTGTGTGAAACGTACGAAAAAGCGGTGAAAATTGCACGTGAAGAGCATGTTCCAGTTTTAGTGCATGTGAAGGAAGTGAATCAACCACAAGGACATTCAACTTCTGGATCTCACGAGCGTTACAAATCAGAAGAACGTTTACAATGGGAAACTGATTTTGACTGTATCAATAAATTCAAAGAATGGATTTTAAACTTCAATGCTGATGGAAATGTTATTGCCACAGAAGAAGAATTAGAAGCGATTCACAAAGAAGCTAAAACAAGTGTTCGTGATCAAAAGAACGAAGCTTGGAAAGCCTTCACGACGGATGTTCAAATGGATTTAGCAGAGGCATTGCGTTTATTAAAAGCTGTTGCTGCTGAAAGTCCTAATGGCGTATTTATTTCGAAAGAAGTTGAAGCCTTGGAAAAAGCATTTGAACCAGTTCGTAAAGATGTTTTGACGATTGCACGTAAAGTTTTACGCATGGTTCGTGAAGAGAATTCTGCTTCAAAACAAGCATTAGCTTCTTGGATTAAAGGAAGAATTAATGCAAACTTTGATCGCTACAGTTCATATTTGCATTCTCAATCTGAGCAAGCAGCGTTGAATATTGAGCCAGTGGCTCCAACATACGATGGTTCGAACACACAAGAAGATGGACGAATCATTTTACGTGAGAATTACAGATATATTTTAGAAAAATATCCAGAAGCGTTGGTTTTTGGAGAAGATGCTGGAAAAATTGGTGGTGTAAATCAAACCTTGGAAGGTATGCAAGATCAATTTGGTCAATTGCGCGTTGCTGACACAGGAATTCGTGAATGTACAATCATTGGTCAAGGAATTGGAATGGCGATGCGTGGATTACGTCCAATCGCTGAAATTCAATACTTGGATTATTTGTTATATGCGATTCAGGTGATGTCGGATGATTTATCAACTGTTCAATACCGTACAAAAGGTGGACAAAAAGCGCCATTGATTATCAGTACGCGCGGACATCGTTTAGAAGGAATTTGGCACAGTGGTTCACCAATGGGAATGATTATCAATTCTATTCGTGGAATGCATGTTTGTGTTCCTCGTAACATGACGAAAGCTGCAGGTTTCTACAATCTATTAATGGAAGCGGACGAACCTGCATTGGTTATTGAACCGTTGAACGGATATCGTACAAAAGAATTAATGCCAACAAACATTGGTCAATTCAAAGAAGCACTTGGTGTACCAGAAATTGTAAAAGAAGGAGCTGATTTAACAATCGTTTCGTATGGTTCAACGTTTAATCTATGTGAAATTGCTGCAAAACAATTGATGGAAATTGGAATTGATGTTGAATTAATTGACGTTCAAACATTGTTGCCATTTGATATCAACCATTTGATTGCTGAATCATTAGAAAAAACAAATCGTTTATTGATTGTTGACGAAGATGTGAGCAGCGGAGCAACAGCATTCATTTTAGACAAAATATTGGTTGAACAAAAAGGATATTACCATTTAGATTCAGCACCTGAGACCATGAGTTCGAAAGACCATCGTCCTGCGTATGGATCAGATGGAGACTATTTCTCAAAACCAAGTATTGACGATATTGTTGAGAAAGTTTATGCAATGATGCACGAAGCGAATCCTTCAAAATATCCTTCTATGTATTAATGAAAATCTTTTTTACCATATTAGTTTCAATTGTTCTTTTAGGAAAGAGTTTCTTTTTCTTTGGTTGGGAAATATGGTATAAGATTGATCAAAATCGCATTGCACAGGAGAAGTGTGAGAATAAAGCACGTCCCAAATTAAAGTGTAACGGTAAGTGTTATTTGGC
>JBDKHH010000148.1:0-3804 GCA_039797785.1 Bacteroidota bacterium
GAAGATTGTATACCTGGATATTTTGAATTCCAAAATACATCTTCAAATGGTGGTGAAATTGCAACATCATACTTTGAATTTACAGATGGTGATAATTTCTTAGAAGTTGGTAATGATTCATTGTCTAACACTTTCGAAATACCAAACTTCTATTCTGTAACAATGACAACTACTTCAATTTACGGTTGTGTTTACGCTGATACATTTATTAATCTAATTGAGGTAAAACCATTACCTGTTGCAGATTTCACGTTCTCAGCGAATCCAGCAACGTTCTTTGAAACATCGATTCAATTACAAGATAGATCTTCAGTTGATGTTGTAGATTATCAGTGGTTCAGTCCTGGATCATCACCAACGTATAGTTCGTCACAAAATCCAGTTTTCACGTTCCCTGAAGGCGAAGTAGGAGCTTATCCAGTTACTTTAGTTGTAACTTCTGAGCACGGATGTATGGATACGACAACATTGACAATGAACATCATTCAGGATATTATTTTCTATGCGCCGAATACCTTTACACCAGATGGTGATGAGCACAATCAATCATGGGAAATTTATGTTGATGGTTTAGATATTTATCATTTCGAATTGTACATTTTCAACCGTTGGGGAGAAATGATTTGGGAATCACATGACCCTTCTGCAAAATGGGATGGTACTTACAATGGTGAAATTGTTCCGAATGGAATGTACATTTGGAAAGCAAGTGGTAAAGATGAAATCAACGATGGTAAATATGAGTTTAATGGTTACATCAATGTAATTCGTTAAACAAAAAAGTATAATTAATAGAAAGGGAGATTAATCGTCTCCCTTTTTTGTTTCTTTTTGGTATCGTTTTTGAAAGAAACCGCAAAAAATAGTAAGTTTGACAAAATCTTAAAATCATGAAACGATTAATAATTCCAGTAAGCATAGTTTTTTTAGGAGCTACCTTTACTGCTTGTGAAGTTCTTGAAGAAGCAGCTTCAATGGTTACAACAACATCAACTACGAATACAACTCCGCAATTAACAAACACTGAAGTAATTTCAGGATTAAAAGAAGCGCTTAATGTAGGGATTAAAAATTCTGTAAACCTAACATCTGTTACAGACGGTTTCTTAGGAAATGCAGCTATTCGTCTACCTTTCCCAGAAGATGCACTTAAAGTAAAGCAAAAAGCATTGGATTGGGGTTTAAGTGGCCAAGTTGATAAATTTGAAACTACATTAAACCGTGCAGCGGAAGAAGCTACGAAAGAAGCACTTCCAATTTTTGTTGATGCAATTACCAATATGAGTATTTCGGATGGTTTCACTATTTTAAATGGTGGTGATGGTGCTGCAACCAAATTTTTGAAGGATCAAACTACAGCAAAACTTGTTACTGCATTTAGCCCGAAGGTTGAGGCAGCAATCGCAAAAGTAAAATTGACAGAATACTGGAACCCTATCATCACAAAATACAACTCAGCAATGTCGTTGACTGGAGGAGAAAAATTAAATCCAGATTTGAACAAATATGTGACTGAAAAAGCAATAGCAGGTTTGTTCCTCATGGTTGAACAAGAAGAAAATAAAATTAGAAAAGATCCAATGGCGCGCGTTTCAGATATTTTGCAAAAAGTATTTGGAAGTTTGACATCAAAATAATCTTCATTTTTTATACTTTAGGGTACAGAATCGTTTCTGTGCCCTTTTTATTTTTTACACATGCAATTTCCTCCATCAGAACTCGTATTGAATGATAAAAATCAAGTTTATCATTTGGGATTATCTCCAGAAAACATTTCAACAAAAGTGATTCTCGTTGGAGATCAAGATCGTGTATCAATGATTTCAGATTTTTTCGATTCAGTTGAACATCAATCACAGCATCGTGAGTTTGTTTGTCACACAGGAATGTATCAAGGCAAACGAATTACAGTTATTTCAACTGGAATTGGAACGGATAATATTGATATCACCCTAAATGAATTGGATGCTCTAGTGAACATTGATTTAATCAAGCGGGAAGAAAAGATTGAAAAAACAGCACTTTCAATTATTCGCATAGGAACGTGTGGAATTTTGCAAGCGGAAATTCCTGTGCATTCTTATATATTGTCAACACATGCTTTTGGATTGGATAATGTAGCTCATTTCTATGACATTGCATTTAGTTCTGAGGAAGAAGAACTAAAAAATGCCTTACAAAACCATTTGAACTTACCAAGTACAATTCAACCGTATTTAATTTCTGCCTCTCCCCGATTGACTTCCCTTTTGGATTCATCGGAAACACACAATGGAATTACTGTCACAAGTAGCGGCTTTTACGGTCCACAGGGAAGACAATTGCGTTTAAAGAACAGTATTGACGGTATGAATGAAAAACTCACTTCATTTGGCTTTAAAAATCAATTTGTCAGCAATTTTGAGATGGAGAGTTCTGCAATTTTCGCATTAGGAAGAGCAATGGGGCATGAATGTGCAACTATCTGTTTAGGAGTGGCCAATCGTCCAAACATGCAATTTTCAAAAGGATATACGGAAGAAATGAAAGGATTGATCAAATATGTACTTGATCGAATTTAATTTTGAGGACGATAAATCATGTATTTACCTTTGTAAATCGTTGACAACTTCAGCATACTAACACCCACTTTTTTTCCAGTATACGCAGTATTTTGATGAATCAATTCAACTTCATCTGAAGATAAAACCTTGTTGACGATTGCCGTATGCTGATCCATCGTAACCGAATACGCAGTTTTTCCTTCTTTGTATTTGATTTTAACGCCTTTGAATTGAATAATGTCACCCGGCATCAAACACTCATCTTTGGTTAAGAGTTTTCCATATTCGAATTTATGATCCCAAACCGCACCGCATGATTCAAGCGCATACTTGGCTAAATCCCAGCACTCTCCTCTACCAACTTTCTTTTTTAGATTTGTTTGGGCGAAATTCAGCACTTGTTGATTCAACGGAGCAATACTGTCACATTGCGCATTTGTGTAAAAATTAACGGCTAAAAATAAGATGGCAACTACTAACTTCATATGACTAAAACGAAAATGTTCTAAAACGATACATTAGCATCCCGCCGCAGTCAAAATTCGTTGTACACGCGGCTTATCAACCATTAAAACCGGTTCGGCAAATAATGATTCCTCGTCTTGCTGAACTTTAACCGTTCCAGAAAAATGTATCGCATTCGGTTTCAGTTCTTGAGCAATTTTTCCTGCATTCGCTGCACTAATTCCTCCACCTGTCATAATTTCGATTCTCCCTGCGCTATGTGCAAGCATTTGTTTTAAAATTGGCAATCCCAATTCAACGTTTCTCGCCAAACCGGAAGACAAAATGCGATTCACACCATGTTTGATTAAGACATCCATTGCTTTTTGCCATTCAATACAATCATCAAAAGCACGGTGAAACGTAACTTCCATTCCTTTCGCTTTGTGCATCGCTTCTTGCAAAAATTTTTCATCAACTTCTCCTGCTTCCGTAAGTGCTCCAATGACAATTCCTTTAGCACCCATTTCTTTGCAATTCAAAATCTCCCGCAACATCACTTCTACTTCTTCTTCAGAATAGAAAAAACCTCCTGGTCTAGGACGAATAAGAACATGTGTTTCAATTCCATAAGCAATCGCATATTCAATCATTCCATAAGATGGAGTAATTCCACCTTGTTCCAGTGTTTGGCATAATTCAATACGATCAAAATTCAACTCTTTAGCAATCTTAATTGCATCAATTGAAGCAGCACAAAGTTCAAATTTCATTACTTAAAATAGATTATAAGTTCATCCATAAATGTCCATGGAAC
>JBDKHH010000149.1:0-12927 GCA_039797785.1 Bacteroidota bacterium
ACTTTGAGGCTGTATCCTTAATGAAGTGTGATTACTATCCATTCGGTATGGAGATGCCGGGCAGAAAAATCACAACAAGTAATTACCGTTTCGGCTACAACGGGATGGAGAAGGATGATGAAGTTTCAGGAGGTGGAAATAGTTATGATTATGGAGCAAGACAATACAATAATCGCTTAGGAAGATGGATGTCTCAAGATCCTTTAAAAGCGATGTATCCATCTATGTCACCATATTGTTATGCAGGTAATTCACCTATTGCATGCTATGATCCAAATGGAAGATTAATAATATTTGTTAATGGATTTTTAGGAGGAATTTATGGTTTTTTTAATTCTTCTAATAAGAGTGAACCATTAAAACCATACTGGGGTAAATCTGGATATTTGGAAGAGGCTACAATTTACTTTGGAAATGATAAAAATCAACTTTTCTTAAATGGTTCAGATGGATCTTTCGGCTTTTCAACGGCTAGTAATCGATATGATAAAGGATATAAAAATGGAATATGTTCTGCAGAAGCTATTAAAAAAGCTCTACTAGAAGAAGAATTGGTTACTGGTAATAAAGCAACTATAAAAATGTTAACTCACAGTATGGGAGGAGCATATGGAGAGGGGTATATAGCTGGACTAATAGAAGCAGGGATTCCAGCAGATCAAATTGAAAAAATAGTACATTTGTCTACTTCTGATACGGCAGATATTACAATTTCGGATAAAGCAAAGGATATTTACAGGGTGCAATTGGGAATTGATAGAGATTTTACATTATTTGATAACAAAAGAGGAGCTGATCCATATACCGATGGAAAGGATAGGATGATACCTGGTATAGATTTATATGGCGAAATTAATGCGGATGGGCCCAAAATGTTAAATTACGCATGGGAAAAGGACTCAAAAAAAAGGTATGAATACGAGTCAGAATATGATTACCATGATTATACAAAAAGTAAGAGTCAAACATTTGACGCTTTGCGTGAACTTGAAAATGCCCATTTTAATTACAGCAATGTTAATTGTGCCAATAACATTTGTACAAATTATTATCACATTACTTTAAAAGGAGATTATAATTGGAATTCACTTAAAATTGGATCTGGCTCATATTTGGAAAATACTAAGAAGGATGGTACAGGTGACATATATCATGATGGTTGTGATTAAATTTAAGAATATGAAAAAATACTTACTGTTGTTTTTGTTAATATTTGTTCTGATTATTGATAATTCATGTAGAAGACTAGAAATTGATTGTAATCGTCCATTTACTGAGAATGAAATTATTTTCATTGATTCACTCAAGGGTACTATTTCGAATAACAAAGCTGAAATAGAAATAAATCGATTTAATTTTTACTATAGTGGAGATAGTGTTAAATATTGTAGCATGTATATAACTAACAATTATATTGTAAATATTTATAATGAACCAGAAGAAAATATTAAAAATATACATACCATGAGAAATAAAGTAACAACTATTGCAAAACAACTTTATACAGTTGTTGTTGAAGATTCTATATTATATTGGACAGAAACATTTTATATTGGCTTTAATAGTAAACGTATAGAAACTGATACAACGGCATTCTATGGAATTGGTTATAATGTAAAAATAGATAAAAGGAAACTAGAAAATTACTGTGGATACAGAATTATTGAAAGGGGTGATGGATTTACAAGAGATTATACGATAGATAAAACTGATTCTTTGATATTTGAAGAATGGAGCAATAAGATACCTTGAACTCGGACAATAGCGACAGTTCATCACAACGTTTAGACAATATGATCCGAGGTTGGGAAGATGGTTGTCACTTGATCCATTGAAAGCAATGTATCCATCAATGTCTCCGTATAATTATGCTGGAAATTCACCTGTTTCTTGTTATGATCCTGATGGTAGATGGATTATATTCATAAATGGTTATGTGTATGGAACTCCAGGCTGGACAACTTTTGGAGGGGGAGCAGAAGGTGAGGTTATTCCGTCTCAAAGGGGGTATTGGTATGAAAACTATAACAAAACAGTTCTTAATTCAGATGGCACTGTTGATGACAGCCCTTTTATTAAAGCTGCCCAAGCACATTTTAATGATGATGAAGTGAAATTTATCAATGGAACAGGTTGGGATATAACTTCTACGGCTGGTGACCGACAAGAAGCTGGTCGACAATATGCAAGATCTCAAATTTTAAATATTAGAGCCCAATTAGATTATTTAGGACCGGATGAAAAAAATGAAATTGTAACTCATAGTATGGGAGCGGCATTTGGTGAGGGGATGATAGAAGAACTTATGAATTATCCAGATATTGCTAGTCGAATAACTACAGTGGTACATTTTTCAGCTGCGGATGGTGATGGTATTGAAATAGATCCAAGGTCAAAAAATATAGATAGATTTCAAGTGAACATTAAAGGAGATGTTACAATAGGTACATGGGCCGATGCTGGTTCGGATTGCGGTTATCAAATTGATGGGGTTAAGAATAAGAATTATATAGAAATCCGAGATAATAGTATAAAGAAATGGCATCCTGATTATTATAAAGCGATGAAATCCAAAGGAAAAACTCCTGAGTGGGATTTTCATTTTGATACAAAAGTAAATCCAAAAGTATTTGATTACCTAAAGAGAATTGATAGGAATAACCGTAATCATAAACAGGCAGAGTCAATGCCTGATAATTGGGATCATAGAGATGGTAGTACTGGGCAACAAGCTCCCAATAATGCTGGATAGATGCATTAAAATGCAAAAATTAAATAAGAATGAGGAGTAGATATTTTTTTGTAGTCTTAACATTGTGTTTTTCTGGTTGTGAAATGGGGATGCCTGAATCACAAAAAGATTACTTGGAAAACTTAAAACCTACAGAACCAACCATAAGGGAAGAATCTTACATTAAGGAGTTGGAAAAAAGAGGATTCACCAATATTAATCTGGATATACCTGACATTGGTAGAAATGCACTTGGGGAATCTGATTATGCGATAAGATTGAATTGTCCCTTTAATTTAACGATTAATAACCAAGACAGTGTTATCAAAATCAGTGATGGGATAATAGACGAATTATATTCAAATGTAATTGAGGATTCTATTATTTATGACTGTAAAGCTTTTCATGTTGTATTTTCTGTACAACAATCAGAAATTGATGATGATAGGAATATTCTGAGCCAGCATTACACTAAGCCATCACTAGAACAATGGAATGGCTTTAAAGTAGTTAAAGTTGGAAGTGCTAGATACAAACGAGTTTCGGTAAAATAAAAAAGAAAAGGGAAAAATCGGAGAATCATTTGTATGGCGCAAGCCGTTTGGGAATGCGCAAAGCGGACCGCGTGTTGTATAACAACGCAGTTGTGAATTACCCAACCTTGGATGTACAGCAACACAAGGCAGGGATCATCAATTATGAGATCACGAACTACTTGGGCAATGTGAATGCAGTAATCACGGATCGCAAGACATGGAATGCCACAGGTGTCTACTTTGAAGCTGTATCCTTAATGAAGTGTGATTACTATCCATTCGGTATGGAGATGCCGGGCAGAAAAATCACAACAAGTAATTACCGTTATGGGTACAATGGTATGGAGAAGGATGATCAGATCAAAGGGGAAGGAAACAGCTACACAACAGAGTTTAGACAATATGATCCTAGGTTGGGGAGATGGTTGTCTTTGGATCCGTTGATGCATCAATTCCCATGGATGAGTCCGTATGTGGCGTTTGATAATAACCCAATATACTTTACAGATCCTTTTGGGTTAAGTGCAGGTGATCCACCAAAAAATACTGGTTCAGAAAGTGGGGGTGATGTAAGTGAAGACGGTGAATGGAAGTATGAATGTCGTTCTGAACATTCATCATTAGATGGTTGGGTGAGTTCTGAAACTGGTAGATATGGAAATGAAGAACAAAATACACTTAAGTATATTATAGGTCGAATAAATAACAATAATGAACAAATTAATAAATTAGAGAACTCGCAAAGTGCAAATAGTCAAAAAATAGAACAACTTAAAACTGAATTATCTGGAGCATTCAAGAAAATGGCCCAGTTAGAAGCAGAACATCAGGCTCATGAGTCTACAATAGCAAGAATGGAATTGACTTTTGACGCGATAGCTTATTTAGCAAGTCCTAACCACCACTATTCCATTTCATCTCCAGATGAATTATCATGGGCAAGGTTCAAAGAATATGAACTACTCATGGGAACATTGAAATTTCAGAGAGAAGCCCAAATTTCAGGTGGAATAACAATGTGTTATCCTGAACAATACTTTATTGGACCAGGGGCAGGGAAGTTGCTTTGGTCAGGAACTAAGGGGGCTTATGCATGGGGAACTGCATCGGTTACCGGAAAGGTAACTTTTCATACAACTCAAAAGTTTGTTATTCGTTCAAGTGGTGAAACTACATTTGGCTGGGGTATTAGAAATACTTCAACGAATGCAATGATAAGGTTTGAAAGACACAGTTTTATGGTTAAAGGAATGTCTCAAGGTACAAAAACATATATGACCCATTTTAACATTCAAAATGGTAGTAATGTTAGTCACTATTTTTTAAATCCTTTCAAATTGAATACATATGGAAATGGGTTACCTTATTAAATTTAAAAATATGAATTTAGAAGAATCATATGAGTATTGTGTCAATGTATTAAAAAGGCACATTGATAAAATAGATCAATTAATTATCACAGAATCAAATAGTGAGTTTTATATAGGTCTTAGCGAAAAAGGGACTGCTTTAAGAATTGTAAAAGTTAAATTCCCATTTCTTATGATTTATATTGAAAATCATGAGGTAAACTATAATTTTGATCAGTTTAAAACACTCGATACTGTAAAAATTTTACTGTGTGAATTTGTTGATGGTAATTATCACGTTCAATTCAATTCAATTACAAATAAATTGGCAACTATTTGGTGGGATAAAGAGGAATTATTTCCATTTGAATTTGGTATGAGCAAAGAAGAATTGAGAATTCAGAAAGGAGTTTCGTTTCAAAAAATAAATAAATAGCCAATCGAAATTGTAATCTATTTGGTAGTATATCTACCTCTAGTCATCTTAGAAAAAAGCTACAACCACGAAAATAGTGGCGATCTTAATATTTGTAAATAATTGAAAAGAAAATAACATAAAGGTATTGGAAAGGCAATACAACTTTTTATAAAATCGAATTTTTTTCCCTCGATTCAGAATTTCCTTTTGAAAAAAGAGCTTAAAATATCCACTGCGTCAGCGACAGGATTGGGCGTTTTACAATTATTTATAGTTTGCTATCGTTTTTTTAAACGTATCAATTTCGAGGTCTGATGTCATAACAAGTTTCCAGAAATCATCATCCTTGAAGGCTGATTTTGGATGTCCCATATCTTTTCTAATCAACTCCATCAATTCAATGTAAATTAGAAAATGTCTTGGATCATCAGTAGTATTATTGCCTGTGTATCTGGTCCAATCGATAAATTTTCGCAACACCTTGTCGGGAGCGTAGAGTATTAGATCTTTTTTCAGTTCAATAATTTTGAGTCCGATTTCTGCGCTGCTTCGATCATTGTTTGTTTTAGATCTTTTAGTACGTCGAAAAATATACTCAATACCTGATTGTACAATTCATGATTTCTATCAGACAATTGACTTTGGATGGTTCGTATCTTATCATGTTGCTGTTTGATGATATAGCCAAGAGCTGAAGCAAGCAGCTCAAGCATTACGGTAATTAAATCGGATAATGAAATAGAATATTCAATTGTTATAGGATGCATATAAATTGATTTTTGGTAATGTAAGTATGTATATTTAAAGCTGCATTTTTTAATAATGAGTGGAAAACAATTAGGGAGAAACAATTCACAACTTCACAACCTTTCCCACTTTCATCTTAAAATCCTGATTTTTTAGGGAGTAATAAGTGTCAAGAATTGCCAATTTGGCAATAGTCGAGTTTGATTGTTTTATTTCATTGAGCGTTTCATTCAAAGAACTTGAAGGTTTGTTTGTAGCAAAGCAGAACGAGAAATAAACCTCATTTCGTTGGAGTAGTTCTTTGAATTCCTCGAATGGAATAATTGCTTGACCTTTTTTAGTAATTTTTCCAACTAATTGGTCATAGTATTCTTTAACGCCAGGATGGTCAAGGTCTTGCCTAAATTGTCGAATCTGTTTGCTGCTGTTAATAATTTGACTCTGAAGTACCCTTAGATTTCTATCGAGCTTGTCTTTCACATGAACGAAATTAATTTCATTATCAGTCCATAGAATGGCATCTGCAATTTCAATGTTTTTATAAAAACAAGTGTCACCAACAATACAATTTTCTTGGTGATAGTAAAAATCATCGTTGTAATCACCTTCTCCTCCATAATCGGAAGTCCAAGGATGAAGGCTAATCGTTTCAACTTTAGTGTTTAGGTAGTCAATGCGCGTGTGCAGATCCGTTTCATAATTCGTTGAAAAGGTAAACCAAGCGCCTTCAAACTTAATGTATTTTTTATCTTTAAAGAACACCTCTCCAAATAGCCAATTTAATAGTGTTTCGGGGGGTGAATATTGGTTTGAAGCGGCATCATATATTTGTGTTTCAATAGATTTGAGTTTGCTTTGAAACTGATCTCTTGTAACAGGGAAATCCAAATGAAAACGGGTGAATATTTTCTGTAAGGTAATTTCTTCTGAAGAATAAATTTCGAACTTATTCTGCTTACTGTAAAAAAGAACCATTTCTGTTTGTAAGAAATCGATTAGGTTTGGATGGAACAACTCTTTTTCTTCGCTTTTGCAATAGTCTTCGTAGTAAGCATCAATTAGTTGGATTTCTAATTCATTCTTTATGGGGCCTAGTTCTCGTGAACTTAATCTGCGAAAAGGGTTTAATTCGGTCTGGACTTCTTCATTTAAAAGTTCTATTAGGCTCACAACGCGTTCAATTGTATTTGCGAACGAAATTTTCGTGTCAATTTTAAATCCACTTTCGCCTCTGGCAAGGAGTTTTTCTTTACTTGTAACGATTCCAATTTTCTTTAATTTTTCAGGATCAATGAACATACACAGTTCTTTGTAGTATTTACCAAAATTATCTTCATCTGTTAGGGTGAAACCTGATTTGAAATAACGTGCAGAGGCAAGCTCGCTTCCTAAAAATGTATTTTGAGCGATAGAACGAATTTGTGTATTGTTTACATCAATTAGGCGTTCCAAAATGTTAAAACCAAACATTGGGTCAAGCAATGGACTGATAATCTTAGAGCCTGCTCCTCCTGTTAATGCAAATGAACTCTTTTCATGAAGAATAAAGAGTATATAGGAGGGATATTGACTTTTAATGTCTTGTAAATTATCTTGCGAAATAACATATAAAAAATCAACCCACTCTGGTTTTTTTGGTTGACCAATTTGAACATACAATTCAAACTGAAAGCCTTTATTGCTGAAAGGTTGTTTCACCTCCTTTTTAAAGTACCTGTTATCGTGGGTGTCATTGTAGTTTTGCATAAATCTTCGAATCTGTTTTAAATTCTCAAATATGTTTTCAGCAAATAGTTCTGGATTTAGTCTAAAAAGTTTTGTTGCTATTTTTGACATGTCAATTATCTTAAAGGGGTAAGTACAAATCTAGTTTCAAGGATGTTGTTTTTCAATCCGTATTTCTACTCAATTAAAGCTAAACAATATTGTCAAAAAACATTTTATTAATTGTAACGAGTAAGTGTTGATACTTGATAAAACACGTACTAACCCTTATTGATTGACTTGCACTTGCTTTTTACTTTTATGAGTTCATTTGAATTTTTAAAAACGACTAAAGCAGGATGCGATATTTACTCCATTTCTTTTTTTTAATACTTGTTCAAAGTGCATTTGCACAGCAAGTTGAAGCGGATTTTTACCTGAAAAAATCGATTAAACAAGAAGGAAAATTGTATGTTTTTTATGTTCAAGATGAAGACAAAAAGCCTGTTGGACATTTTGATCAAGACAAATTTTATTTTTGGTACAAGGCGCAGGTTGTCAAGCAAACGCAAGGAGCCGCGTCTGGTCAATTGTTGCACGGTTTGTATGAAGTGTTTTACAGTAATAAGCAATTAGCTGAGAAGGGCCGATTTCGTAAAGGATTGAAACAAGGGGAGTGGTTGTATTGGCGTGAAGATGGTACGTTGATTCGCAGTGAACATTGGAGTCATGGAAAAATGGTAGGAACCCTTCAAGTGTTCAATGAAAAAGGAGAACTTGTAGAGGAGAAAAAAATGAAGCGTTTTTCATTTGGAAAAAAGGAGAAATCTGATTCGACCGACCATTCAATAAAAACAAAAGAAGCTAAAGAAGAAAAGGCAACCAAGGAAAAGGAAGTAGCTCGTGAAAAACATTCAATTTTCTGGGAAAAAGAAGCATCCGCGAAGGAAAAAACACCAAGTCCGTTTTGGTTAAAAGTTAAAGGACTTTTCCATAAAAAGGAGAAATCAACCAGCAAAAAAAGTAAGAACGCAGCATGAGAAAGTTGAACAGCGTTTCTGCATCTGCAATGGGCTATGCCATTTCGTTCCTTCTATTGATAGGATTGATTTGTTCTGGAGTATTGTTTGTGGCAAGTGCTAACAAGCGTTTGGAACGTAACTATTCTGTGCAAGAACATCTTGTTTTTGATAATTACTTTTCATTGCTGTACGGCGCAAAGCAAGAAAATGGGACTTATTTTTTGAATCATCCAGCTGGTGATAGTAGTACAATTTGTGTAAAGAACTGGGGCGTTTTTAACGTTGTTGAAGTGCGTACACACCATCGCCAAAATGAATTAATTAAAACGGCATTGATTGGAAAAACATTTCATGTTGGTCCCAAAACTGTTTATTTACCCGAAATGCGTTCCGCTTTAAAGGTATGTGGGGATACTAAATTGGAAGGTACAATTTCCATCTCAGAAAAGGGAATTGAACGTGCATTTATTGCGGGAAAAGTTTATACAAACAAAGAATTGGTCGATGGAACAACTGTGGTAAGTGATCGTAGCTTACCTGCTTTGAATCCAGACTTTCGTAATGTAACAACGGCGTCATTTTATGACGAAACGATTGCTCTTGAGGAAATTACGAAAGATTCTGTTTTTTCATTTTCCAACAAAACCAGTTTGGTGCAAGATTATTCTGCCATAACAATCAATCAATCGTTAACAGGTAATGTTGTTGTGCAATCCTTTGATTCAATTTTTGTGCGTAAAGAAGCTAAGCTAGATTTTGTTATTCTGATTGCTCCTCGCATTCGTTTTGAGTCGGGATTCAGAGGGAATGTACAAGCTTTGGCGTCGGAAAGTATTGTTTGTGAAGAAAATGTTCAGTTGAATTATCCATCTGTTTTAATTCTCAATGAAACAAAGCAAAATTTAGGGAAACCCGCTGAAATAGTCGTATTGAAAGATAGTCGTGTATTGGGAGGTATCTTAATGGAATCTCAGTTTCCAGATTTTAGAAAACCGGTTCAGCTTAGGATAATGAATGGATTGGTGGGCGGTTTTGTCTACAATCAAGGTTCAACCGAAGTGCAAGGAAAAATCATTGGGTATGTTTATACCTATCAGTTCGGATTGAAAGCGGGTGGTGGAGAATATGTGAATCATTTATTGGACGCAACGATTTCATCAAAGCAATTGCCAAAAACTTTTGTTTATCCGAATTGGATTGCTGAACGTTCGAACTATCAATCTCAATTGTTAGCATGGTTTTAAATAAACACATAGCAGGTTCTGGGATTGCGGAAGTAGTAGTTGCTTTGGCTATTATTTCAATTTGTTTTACAGTTGCTTCGTTGGTTTTTATACGTGCAACATCCGCACCTATGAAATTTCAAGATGTGCGAATTCAAACGGAAATTCAATCTGAGGTATTGATGCACATGTATGATGAAAGTTATAAAAAACTTGATCTTGCGTCTTCTGATTATCGCAAGGAACAGGATTTGAATTCAGATCAACTTGAACAATGTGTCTTTGAAGGAACTGATGGACGCATTCTTTGGATTCAACAATGGTTTTCATTTCAAACAGCTAAAGGAACGAGATGATGCGACCAGGGAATAACATAGCAGCATTTACGTTGTTTGAGGTAACGATGGTTTTGGCCATTATGGGAATTCTTGTTTCGATAATCGCTATTACGTTGAATCGTTTCAATGAACAATTGAAAAACAGTACACTGGTTCAAGCAGAGTTGAATGACTGGTACTTGTTTCGCTCAAATCTTTGGAGAGAATTGTATCAGTCTGATTCTCTTAAATTGAATAAAGATATTTTGGCAATTTATCATTCATCTGATTCTATTTTATACACAATTGAGGATGATACGTTAAAACGTAAATCAGGAAAATTGGATTGGACTTCCACCCATTTTGAAGCCTCGGGATTACGAGAAGAAATTTTAGATGGTAAACAGCAATTTGTTTTCGAATTTCCTTGGAAAAATGAAGTGATGCATCTGCGTTACAGCAGTAAAAAAACGATTAAAAATCAAGTAGATACTTATTTTGATTCCCTTCAATGAAAGAGCAGGAGAACATATCGTTTTTGCAAAAGGAACTTTCTTTTGGTAAGGTTTTTCCTGATAAACAAAAGGAAAGCTTTTATACCGAATTTGCTTCTTTGTTAGAAAGTGGTATTGCAATTCAACGTGCACTTTCATTACTCATTGAAGAACAAGAAAAGAAAAAAATACTTGGCGTTTTAGAAGGTATTTCTGCTGATTTAGTAAGTGGGAGCACATTGGCAGAAGCTATGCGCAAATCTGGACATTTTATTAGTTACGAATATCAAAGTGTTCGAATAGGAGAAGAAACAGGGCGATTACATTATGTATTGGAGCATTTGGCAAAATTTTACAGTGACAAAGTCAAATTGAAGCGACAATTGATTGGTGTGTTTACGTATCCAGGATTTGTGTTACTCATCACCATTGGTGTATTGTATTTTATGTTGAATAGTGTTGTACCCATGTTTGAAGATGTTTTTAAGCAGTTTGGCCAAGAGTTACCGTTTTTGACACAAAAGATTATTGGTCTATCACGGTATTTCAGCACCTTTTTAATTGGGTTTATTTTATTTGTTGGCGCATTATCAGCTTACGGATACAGTCAACGAAAGGAAATTTGGTTTAGATCTTTGACGGCAAAAATGGCCTTGAGAATTCCGGTCTTCGGCAAATTGATTGAGAAAATTTATTTAGCCCGTATGTGTCAAAGTATCTCCTTGTTGTTATCTGCAAAAACACCGTTGGTTTCTACCTTGGATTTGGTGGAAGAAATGATTGGATTTTATCCGATTGAGCATGCTCTGCAAGAAGTGAAACAAGGGATACGAAAAGGAGATTCCTTGCATGTAGGAATGAGTCGGTTCCCCATTTTTGATAAGCGAATGATTTCGTTGACCAAAATTGCTGAGGAAATAAATCAATTGGACGCCACGTATGATCGTTTAGCGAAACAGTATCAGGATGATATTGATTATCGAACGAAGCTTATTGGAACCATCATCGAGCCTTTGATCATTGTGATTATTGGTTCAATCGTCGGAGTCATCATGGTTTCCATGTATTTGCCGATGTTTAATTTGAGTAATGTTATTAAATAAATAGAAAATGGTAGTCGTTTTATTGAAGAAGAATAAAGGGTATATCAAAGCCTTTTCATTGGCAGAAATCCTAATCGTATTGGCCATTATGGGGATGCTAATTATGCTTGTTGTGCCCAATCAAGCAGGAGTAGCATCGCGTACAAAAAGTTTAGAAGCGCAGCAAGAATTGAAAATGGTTCAGAATCTTCAGTACGCCTATTTCTTGCAGTTTTCAAAGTACTCAACCGACTTACAAGCGATTAATTATTTACCACATAAATTGGTGAATGCAGGAGGAACTGCGAATTATGAAATATCGATTACTGAAGCAACAACAGATGGGTATAAAGCGAAAGCTGAAGCTGTTGTAGATTTTAATGGTGACGGTAAGAAGAACATTTGGGAAATTGACCAAGAAGGTGTCTTAAAAGAAATTCAACCAGATTAAGATGATTAAAGTGCTGTTGTTCTTATTGTTTCTGATTGTCTTTTATCAAGACTTGAAAATGCGTGCCGTACATTGGGTATTGTTTCCTTTGGTATTTGCAATTTCTATCTTGTATACATTGGATGAATTTCAGTTGGATCACTTAGGAGCCAATGTTTTGTTTCTTATTCTGCTATTAGGAAGTTTGACGGTGTATTTGAGTCTCAGAAACGGAACACTTGTGAATATTACAAAGGGATTTTTTAGTTGGGGAGATATTTTGTTCTTGGTCGCTATTATACCCTTGTTCAATTTTACAAGTTTCATGCTCTTTTTTACGGTTGGTACTTTGCTAACTGTTATTGTTCATTTACTTGCCCGTTTAATCGTTAAACAAAACGAGACCATTCCATTTGCGGGATATATGGCATTATTTACTGGATTGTATTTATTGTTTCAACCCTTGTTTGATCCCTTTATCTACCTTTTTGCATGAAAGAGCAACTGAACATATCGATTTCGCCTGAGGTGCAACAGTTGATTCGCTCTGATTTGGCTTGGCATTATCGCATTTTGCCAAAAGAATTGACGGAACGTGCTTATCATTTCTATGTAGATGAATCCGCAGATGTTCGTATGGTGGAAGAGGAGTTGGAAGCCTTGCTGGGAATGTCGATCGAATTAGAAAAAGTGGATGCGACATTGATTCAACGTAGTCTAGGGAGGTATTACAGAAACTCAAGTGATTCAGAAGATAAACTCACCTTTGATTCAAAGGTAGATTTTGTTGACCGCTTGATTCAAGAGGCAAATCATCTAGGGAGCAGTGATATTCACATTGAAATTTACAATGATAAAGCACGTGTGCGTATTC
>JBDKHH010000150.1:0-3578 GCA_039797785.1 Bacteroidota bacterium
CCGAGTGAATTATCCAAATTTGGAAAGTAGAATAGTGCTAATTAGTTGATATTTGATTTCAACTTTACGTAAATGCACTCACTTGAATTTTATTCAATTAATTAGTGGAATTTTATTGAGCTGGTACCAAAATGGGGAACAATAAAAAAGCCAAACCCTTATTAACTATAGATTTGGCTTTTAATTCCGTGCCCACGACTGGATTCGAACCAGCACGCCCGGAAGGCACCACCCCCTCAAGATGGCATGTCTACCAATTTCACCACGTGGGCATTGTGTTTACGCTTGCAAATATAGTTGAATTTCGAAATTTTTTGCACGCTTTGTTATTTTGAAGGGAGAAAATAGCCAAATTTGAAGGCTGACGAAAAAAAATGCCTTATCTTCACCCTGTTATGAGATTTGTTTTACTGTTCTTACTGCTCGTTGTAACCACTTTTAGTTATTCTCAGAAACTTTTTCCTGAGCTTACTAAAAAGATAAACAACCTTGAGTCGCCTGCGCTAGAAACGAAGGTTGAAGGCCTGTATGCAACAAATCTGAAAAAAAATCCAAAGAAAGAGATCGAATTAAAACTATGGAAGTTTTACATCTATGATTCCCTTGACGTGGATGGGAAAGCGGATACATTGGCAATGAATTTGGAAGGGAAAATTGATAATTCAAACTATTTGATTTCTTCTAAAATTTATTTGCGTTTAGGGAATTTGCAGACCGATTTAAACGAATTTAAAAAAGGAATTTCGCTTTTCCATTCAGGTTTAAAAATAGCCATTCGATTAAAAGATAAAAAATCCATCGGTGCATTTAAACGTGCTATTGGTACAGGCTATCTTAAATTGGATCAACACAAAACAGCAGAAAAATATCTGCGTGAATCGTATGCTATTTATAAGGGAATCAATGATTCGTTAGGAATTGCAAACTCGACCATCAGTTTAGGAAATGCCTTGAAAGAACAAGAACGCTACCAAGAAGCAATTAAATATTATGAATTGAGTTTAGACTTGGCTGAAAAGTTAGGGAATAAACGATTGATTGCAGGGAACTTCAATAACCTTGGAAACATTGAGCGCCGCTTGAAACATCCGAAAAAAGCCTTGGATTATTTTTTCAAAGCCTTGGAGATGAATGAAAAAAGCAACAACAAATTGTGGCAGTCATTCAATTATCACAATATCGGAATGACCTATCAGGACATGAAACTCTACAATGAGTCGATTTTGAATTTCAAAAAGTCGAATGATTTGAAAATTGAATTGGGTGATTCGTTGTCGTTGGTAACAGGTTACAGAGGTATTAGTGATGTATACGCGAAATTGCAAGACTACAAAAATGCTTACTTGTACTTGAAATTAAATGTCGATTTAAAAGACACCTTGAATTTGGCTGAACAAGCGAATTTATTGAAGGACCTAGAAGCGAAGTACGAATCAGAGAAAAAAGAAGCGGAAATTGACCACTTGAAAACCCAAAAGGAATTGCAAGAAGTGAAGAACGATAGCCTTGAAATGAAGGCACAGAAAAATCGTAATTTACTAACGATGGCCTTTCTTGCCGGTTTAATTCTTTTAGCTGGGATTGGTGTTCTGTACCGTTCAAATAAATCGCGCCGCAAAGCAAATGACCTACTGAATTCGAAGAACGAAGAAATTGAAAGCTCAAATGTCGCGCTTCAAGGTGCTTTAACCGAATTGTCGGAAAAGAACCGCGAGATCATTGATAGTATTAATTACGCGACATATATCCAACGTGCAACCTTGCCGAACATCACGAAACAGTCATCGGATTATTTACAGTTCGAATTGATATTTGCTCCGAAAGATATTGTGAGTGGCGATTTCTATTTCTCCTATCACTTATACAACCGTTCGATTTTTGGTGTGGCAGATTGTACTGGACACGGTGTTCCTGGAGCCATGGTTTCTTTGGTTGGAATGAATTCCTTGGAGAAAGTGGTACGCGAAACAAATCATACGACTACAGGTCAAATGGTTGAATCGCTGAATCAACATGTTCTTGAAAGTTTGGATCATGGAAGTACAACGATAAATGATGGAATGGATGTTAGTTTCTGTGAACTTGATCATGAGAACAATTTGTTGCGTTTTACGGGAGCTAATCACTCTGCATACATCATTCGCCATAATTCATTAATGGATGAAGCTATTTTAGATGAGCAAATTCATTTGAAATCACATATTGATTCACATTCTTTACTTTGTTTAAACGGAACTCGAAGACCAATTGGACGTTCGATTTCCCAAGAACCATTTTCGCAAGTAACAATTAAATTAGTTAAAGGTGATCGCATTGTGTTATTCTCTGACGGTTATGCTGATCAAATTGGTGGTGAAAATGCGAAGAAATTGAAAAAAGGAGCCTTGCTTGAATTCTTGATTCGCTCAAGTGAACTGAAAGTTTCCGAACAGTCAGAATTCATGAAAGAACAATTCGATAAGTGGAAAGGAAACCTTGAACAAGTCGATGACGTGTGTATGCTTTTCGTTGAGGTGAAACGATAGGATGATGATTCATAATTCATAATTCATAATTCATAATTCATAATTCATAATTCATAATTCATAATTTTATTTCTTAATCACAAATCACGAATCACGAATCACAAATCACGAATCGCAAATCACAAATCACGAATCACAAATCACAAATCACAAATCACAAATCACGAATCACGAATCACGAATCACGAATCACGAATCACGAATCACGAATCACGAATCACGAATCACGAATCCTGAATCACCAGTACACTAGTCACTAAACCGTATATCCTCCATAAACGCCAACTTCTGCATTTCGCCAACTTCAATTGTGTAATACCCAAATTCTTCCGAAACAACACCGATTAACTGATAAACGCCTTTTCCATAAAACGGATATTTACGTGCAACTTCTGGAAAATGAACCGTATCAATTATGTTTCCTTCTTGATCAATAAATGTCCCGAAATACATGTAGTCTCCGCGATTTGTTTGTGATTGCTTGAGCGCAACTAAATAACCAAAAGTCGTGATACGTAAACCAAGAAACTGATGAATTTCTAGCGCTTTTGTGTGCGTTGGTACTTGCTTGGCTAATAAATCAAACGGATTGCACAGAGGAAAACCCAAGAGTTCCATTTGCTCAAATGCTAATTCCAAGGTTTGCTCCGTTAATTGGGGTAACTCAAACGAACGTTGTTCTTGTTCAAACAATTGCGGAACAGGTGCTTTTTCCTTTACACGATTGTGATACAAATGTGCTTTCCACAACAATTCTTTTCGGCTTTCAGGGAAATCACGCAAACCACCAATACGAATGATGAGAACCAATTGCTCCAGCGGTACAAAAATGCGTTTCATCAAGTCTTCAAAGTTCTTGAAAGGGCCATATTTTTCACGTTCGTCTAAAATGGAGAGGATCAATTTTCCTTCGACACCACTCACTAAAATGAACCCAAGAATCAGATTTGTTCCTTGTAATACACATTCATACGAACCGAAGTTGAGTGATGGTGCCACGATGGTTGCGCCCCACGTTCGTGCTTCGTGAACGTAAATTTCTGTGCGGTAATA